>NZ_DBMAFI010000005.1:0-118196 GCF_057864385.1 Bilophila sp.
GAGAAAGTTTCCCCCTCCCTTCCCCCGTACCCCCTTCCCTCCCTCTTCAAAGACTTTTGACCTTATCGAATCCTTCATCACGGTTTTACGGAATACAAAAACGGCTTGCTGATTTTCTCCGGCAAGCCGTTCCTTTGTCTTGGCTGTGTTATAGAAAAGGCTCTGTCATAGAAAATGCTTAATGCTTTTTTCCTTGAAACTCCAAAGGAATAACCAACAAAATGCCTCAGCCATAGAGTCCGCCAAGGGAAAAGCTGGAAAAAAGCTGTATTTTCACTGTGCCGTAGATGAAACAACCAGATACTTATGATAGAGCCAAGGAAAAAAGCATCAATTATTTTCTATGGCTCTGTCATAGTATCTGGTTGTTTCATCTCAGCAATATTCTGAAAAATACATACTTTTTTCCAATTTTTTCGCTGGCGGACTTTATGATTTTAGGGATGTTACTGATTGCTTCTTTGGAATTTCAAGAAATAAAGCATCAACCGTTTTCTATGACACAGCCTTTTCCTTGAAGTTCCAAAGGGATAACCGGCAAAATGCCTTATCCATAGCTCCCGCCAAGGGGAAAACCAGAGAAAAAGGCTGTATTTTCACCTCACTGTGGAGATGAAACAACCACATACTATAACAGAGCTTTTTTTATCCCACCCCATTGCCCGACAGGAACTTCCGCCGCGCAGCCTCCCCACCAGTTGAAAGTCTTGGGAAGGGGTGGGGAGGGTTTGGGAGGGGCGGGGAGAACCCTTCTCCAGAAGGGTTTCCCCGCCCCTCCCAATCGTCATCTGCTTCCCCGCACGACTTCCTCGGCGGAGGGGCTCAGAAGCCTGTCGAGCTGGGCATAGGCTTCTTCAGGGGCCTGCCCGCGCTTGGCGGCGATGGAGGCGAGGTTGTCTACGGCATCGCAGGGGCGGAGATAAAGCGGATCAAGATCCTTGTGTCCCCATGCTTCGTCGGGCAGGGCGAGAGCCAGATCGAGCAGGGCCTGCGCCGTGGGATGGACAAGGGCGGGCAGAAGGAGCGGCGCGGGATCGCCGAAGAGTTCCTGAAGCTGAGGCAGGTTGCGGGCTACGCCGCTGCCGAGCATGAAGTCGGGGCGCTCCCCGCCGCAGGCCGCCGGGATTTCCCACATGGCGGGTTCGCCCATGGGGGAGGGCAGGGCGGAACCGGGGGGGCACAGAAAATCCTGCCCGTGCACGAGGCCGCGCCGGGCGTGGGTGATCACGCGGATGCGCGTTTCGCGGACGGGAAAGAGAAGGCCGAAAGGCACGGAGGCGGCGAGGGCTTGGAGCGCATTGAGCGGCGCAACGGCGGCCCCTGTAGCCCGGCGGAAGGCGGCGGCTGTCGTCAGCGCAAGCCGGAGGCCGGTAAAGCTCCCCGGCCCGGCTACGCAGGCGATGCGGGAGATGTCCGACGGCATGATGCCGAGGCGCTGGAAGGCGTCCGCCAGTGCGGGCGTCAGCAGTTCGGTCCCCTTGGAGGGGGCGCTCCATTCCTGCGCGCACACGAGGGAGCCTTCCTGCTCCAGCACAAACTGGATGCGGCCCTCGGAGGCGTTCATGATCAGCGTGGTATTCATGAGAACAGCCTTGTCAAATCATTCCATGTGGCGAGGATCATCAGCCCAAGCAGCAGCGCCATGCCCACCTTCGCGGACCATTCGCGTGCCGTGGCGCTGACGGGCCGCCCCATGATCATCTCAAGCGTAAAGAAGACGATGTGCCCGCCGTCGAGGATCGGGATGGGCAGCAGGTTGAGGATGCCGAGGTTGACGCTGATGAGCGCCGCGAGCAGCAGTACGGCGGAAAGGCCCTGTTCGGCCTGCTGGCCGACCATCTGGGCGATGAGGATGGGGCCGCCCACGTTGTCCAGCGGAACCACGCGCTGCGCGAGTTTGACGAAGCTCTCGCAGGTGAAGGCGATCATGTCCCACGTCTGCCTGAATCCGGCTCCGATGGCTTCGACGGGGCCGAGGGGCAGGTGGCCTGTCGCGGCGGATGCCTGGATGCCGATGAGCCACGCGGGTTTCTCTTCACCGAAGATATTGGCGCGGGTTTTGGCTTCGGGGGTGAGGGTCAACGTGATTTCCGAACCGCTGCGGGACAATACGATGGTTACCGGGCTGCCGTTCCCGGCCCCAATGCCTTCCGCAACGGCGTTCCAGTTTTCGATGGGCTTGCCGTCGATGGACAGCACACGGTCACCGGGTTGGATGCCGGCTGCGGCGGCGGGAGTCCCCGGCGAGACGGCCCCGACTTCGGGAAGCAGGTAGGTCTGGCCCTGCGCCCATGCAATGCCGCAGTAAATGATCAGCGCCAGCACGAAGTTGGCGACCGGGCCGGCCAGAACGACCAGAAGGCGGTGCCACGCGGGGCGGCCGGAGTACAATTCTTCGGGGGCGAACAATACGCCGTCGATTTCTTTGCCTTTGGGATCGGGCTGTTCGGCCTCATCCTCTTCCCCGGCAAGGGCCACATAGCCGCCGAGGGGAATCAGGGAGAGGCAATAATCGGTTTTGCCGCGCCGGAGCTTCAGGAGCTTGGGCCCGAACCCCAGCGAGAAGGTGCGCACGCCGATACGGAACAGGCGGGCGACGGCGAAGTGTCCGAGTTCATGGAAAAAGATAAGGCCGCCAAGGACAAGCAGCACGGCGAGGGCGCTTTCCCAGTGCGAGAGTATGTTGAGCAGAAAGTCCATTTATACCTTCTCTATCCACAGGCCGGCGCGGAGCCGGGTTTCGTGGTCAAGGGTTTCGATGGCTTCGAGCGAAGCCGGATCGGGGGCCGAGCACTCGTCCAGAGCCCGGCCGATGATGTCGGGGATGTCCATGAAGCCGATGCGCCCGGACAAAAAAGCCTCGACCGCAACCTCGTTGGCCGCGTTGAGCACGACGGGCAGGGCGGAACCTTTGCCGATGGTCCGGCAGGCGAGTTTAAGGCACGGAAAGGAATGTAAGTCCGGCTCCTCGAAGGTCAAGGCGCCTGAACGGGCAAGATCCAGAGGCGGAACGCCCGCATCAAGGCAGAGCGGCCATGCGAGGCAGTAGGCGATGGGCATGCGCATGTCCGGGGTTCCCGCCTGCGCCATGAGGGAGCCGTCTTCAAATTCCACCAGCGAATGTACCAGCGACTGCGGGTGTACCAGTACGCCGATGCGTTCCAGCGGCAGGCCGTAGAGGTGATGGGCCTCGATGATCTCCAGCCCTTTGTTCATCATTGAAGCCGAGTCGATGGTGATTTTCGCGCCCATGCTCCAGTTGGGGTGCCTGAGCGCCTGCGCGGGCGTCACCGTGGCGAGGAAGTCCCGTTTTTTGCCGCGGAAAGGGCCTCCTGACGCCGTGAGGATGATCCGCCTGACCGTTTCGGGGTTGCGCCCCCGCAGGCCCTGAAACACGGCGTTGTGCTCGGAGTCCACGGGCAGGATGACCGCCCCCGTGCGCGCGCAGGTTTCCCGGAGCATCCCCCCGGCGAGCACGAGGGATTCCTTGTTGGCGAGGCAGATGACCTTGCCCGCTTCGGCGGCGGCCATCGTAGCCCGCAGCCCGGCTGCGCCCATCTGCGCGGAAAGAACCGTGGAGGCTTCGGGCAGGGAGGCCAGTTCCGCGTACCCTTGCGGGCCCACGAGGATTTCCGGTTCATAGCCGGATGGAAGCGCGGCAAGCAGGGCTTTGCGCCCCTCTTCGGTCTGGATCCCCAGATACGGGGGACGCCAGCGGAGGGCCTGCCCGATCAGGCGTTCGACGTTGCGGCCTCCAGCCAATGCGACGACATTGAACAGATCCGGGTGTTTTTCGATGACGCGCAGCGTGTTGACGCCGATGGAGCCCGTGCTGCCCAAGAGGGCGACGGGGCGGGGAAAGGCGTTTTCCCACTCGGACGAAGGAAGTTCTGTTATATAGCGGAGCATGCGTTTCCCAGTGCGAAAAAGGGAAGTCCTGAAACTTCCCCGGTATTGGCGTTTCGGCGGCGGTGCGTGCCGAGACGTCTGGTATTTCCCTGCCCCTGCGGACAGGGCCGCAAAAGCCTTTTGCAGGGGCTGGGCTCCGTGCCGTCAGGCTTGAGGAAGGGAGCCGGAAATAGCTTTCCCTCCCTTCCTCAAGCTTCCGGCACTGCAGAAGCCGCCGATCAGAAAAATGTCACGAGGGCCTTGGCGCACTCGTAGGTCGGGATCACGAACAGCAGGCTGTCCACACGGTCGAGGACGCCGCCGTGTCCGGGCAGGACGCTGCCCGAATCCTTGACCGAGCGGGAACGCTTGAGCGCCGATTCAAAGAAGTCCCCAAGCTGGGCCATGACGCCGAGCACAAGGCCAAGCAGGGCGTAGTCGCCGACGCCGGCCGTGGGCACGCCGAATGCGAGGCCAAAGCATACCGCCACGGCCACGCTGGCGGCGAGCCCGGCGGCGCTGCCTTCGACGCTCTTCTTGGGGCTGACCTTGGGCCAGATTTTGTGCTTGCCGAAGCGCATGCCGAAGAAATAGGCCACGGTGTCCGAGCCCGCCGCCGTGCAGATGAGCAGCAGTTGCTCGTGGATGGAGAAATTCAGGGCGGGCATGATCAGCATGGGGACGTACAGCAGCCCCCCGGCGAGCACCGCCACCCGCGTGAAGCGGTATTTCTCGTCATGCGCCCAGCAGAACAGGAACATGCAGGCTAGGATGAGCGTGGACAAGGCGAGGGCCATGACGACCATTTCGGGGCGCATCCATGCGGCGGTGATGAGCAGGCCGCCGAGCGCAAGGCCGAGGATGCGCCCGCCGATGTTGGCCTTGAGCGGCCAGAACATGGTGTAGAATTCCCACAGGCCGACCAGCGTGAACAGGAGCAACAGGCCGAAAAGGTACGGCCCGGAAAGGTAGAGGGCGGTTCCAAGGACGCCCACAAGCACCGCGCCGGTGGCGATCCTCGGAAAATGTTTTGAGGCGATGATCATTGAATCTGCTCCTGCGTCAGCCCAAAACGGCGATTGCGGCCCGCATATTCGACGAGAGCCTTGCGCAGGGCTTCAGGCGTGAAGTCGGGCCAATAGGTGGATGTGAAATAGAGTTCGCTGTAGGCGCTCTGAAAGGTCAGGTAATTGCTGATGCGCTGCTCCCCGCTGGTACGGATGATGAGATCGGGATCCGGCTGCCCGGCGGAATACAGGCACGAACGGAATGCGTCCTCGGTCACCGCTTCCGGCTTGAAGCCCTGCCGTATGAGCAGGCGCGCGGCCCGAAGGATTTCCTCCCGCCCCGAATAGTTGAGGGCGAGGTTGACGATCATGCCGGAACACTTCGCCGTGCGGCTCATGGCATGGCGCAGGGCCGTGCGGGCGGGAAGCGGCAGGCCGTCGAGATCCCCGAACACGCGCAGGCTGATGCCGTTGCGCTCCATGGAGGGAAGCTCTTCGCCAAGGAAGTTGACCAGCAGCTGGAAGAGCAGGCTGACCTCATCCTTGGGGCGGCCCCAGTTTTCCTGAGAGAAGGTGTAGAGCGTCAGGTGGCGGATGCCGAGCGTGCGGCACTCGGTCACGATGGCTTTGGCGGCGCGGACGCCGGCCTTATGGCCTTCGCTGCGGGACAGGCCGCGCGCCTGCGCCCAGCGGCCGTTGCCGTCCATGATGATGGCAATATGGGCCGGGAGCGAGGCGGCGGGAATCGGAAGCGGGGAAGGTTCGGACATGGACGTCAGGCAACCTCAGCGTAACAACGTAAAAAGGCCGGAGGGAGGGGCCTCCTCCACTCATTCAGCGGGCATGTGGAGGCCCCTTTGCACTGGCAGCGCGGCATCCCGGGATGGCGGGGCGGGGATTCCGCCGGAAACGGCGCACCCCGGCGAGATAACCCCGGCGGAATACCCCCGGAGAATGCCCGTTTCAAGAGCCGCCCGCTCAAGGGGCCATCCGCCTCAGGCGGGGCGTTCCCTGCCTTTGGGGAGAAGCAATATGCCGCCCCCATCAGCCGAAAGTTTCAAAAGGACGGGAGGCGAGGGCCGGGAAGGGAAGAGGGCAGGTTGTTGGCGCGGCCTCTCCCCCCTTCCCGGTTCCGCCTCTTACAGATCCATGATTTCCTTTTCCTTGGCGGCGCACTTTTCATCGACTTTGGCGACGTACTTGTCCGTCAGCTTCTGGACGTCATCGGTGGCCTTCTTGAGCTCGTCCTCGGAGATGGCCTTGTCCTTTTCCAGCTTCTTGAGCTGGTCGTTGGCGTCGCGGCGGACGTTGCGGACGGCGACCTTGGCTTCCTCGCCGGACTTGCGGGCGAGCTTGCCGAGCTCCTTGCGGCGTTCCTCGGTCAACGGCGGGATGGAGATGCGGATGATCTTGCCGTCGTTCACGGGGGTCAGGCCAAGGTCGGACTTGAGGATGGCCTTTTCCACGCCGGCGAACGCGCCGCGATCCCACGGCTGGATGGTGATGGTGCGGCTATCCGGGATGGCGACGGACGCGAGCTGGCTGATGGGCGTGGGCGTGCCGTAGTAATCCACCTTGATGTTGTCTACAAGGCCGGTGGAGGCACGGCCGGTGCGGAGGCGGCTGAATTCGCGATCCAGCGCGCCGAGGGCCTTGTCCATGCGATCTTCGGAATCCAGCAAGACGCTTTCTTTATCCATAACGCTTAATCTCCTTCGACGGTGGTGCCGGGGTTTTCGCCCATGACCACCTTTTTGATGCTGCCGTTGAACATGTTGCACACGATGATCGGGACCTGGTTTTCCTGGGCCAGCGTGATGGCCGTGGAATCCATGACCTTGAGGTGCCGCCGCAGGGTTTCCTCATAGCTGAGGTGCTTGAACATCACGGCGTCGTCGTGCTTCATGGGGTCCTTGTCATAAACGCCGTCGACCTTGGTGGCCTTGATGATGGCGTCGCACTTGAGCTCCATGCCGCGCAGGGCCGCCGCGGTATCCGTGGTGAAGTACGGATTGCCCGTCCCGGCGGCGCAGATGATCACACGGCCCTTTTCCAGATGCCGCATGGCGCGGCGGCGGACATAGGGCTCACAAACTTCCTGCATGGCGATGGCCGAAAGCACGCGGGTGGGATGGCCGGCCTTTTCCAGCGCGTCCTGCACGGCAAGCGCGTTCAGCACGGTGGCGAGCATCCCCATGTAGTCCGCGGAGGAACGCTCCATGCCCTCGGCGGACGCGGACAGCCCGCGGAAAATGTTGCCGCCGCCGATGACCAGCGCGACCTCAAGCCCCATATCCACCACATCGGCTATTTCTGCACATATCTTTGAAACCGTATGGGGGTCAATACCTATCTGTTTTTCCCCGGCGAGCGCCTCGCCGCTGAGCTTGAGCAGTACGCGCTTGTATTTGAGTTCGGCCATGTCCTCTCCCTTTTTTAACGGTGGTTGTAGGGAAAACCCCAGTTGCCTTCATCGACCCTGACGTACTTGAGGAAGGCGTAAAACGCCCCGTGGGCCGCGTTGATGAACCCGGCCTTGCCGTCAAGGAAGCCTTTTTTGAGCAGATAGATGCGGAGGAAGCGCCCGATGCCGTGCAGCACGCCGAGGGCGAGGCCGCCCTTTTTGCCTCGCGCCGCGAGATCGTCGGCCCCCTGCTGGGCGTAGGAATTGATCTTGTCCAAATGTTCCCGGAAATCTTTGTAGGGATAGTGCAGGATGTCGCCGTCGAGTTCCTGTGTGCGCCCATTGGGGTCGATGTGCTCGTGCGCGCCGCTCTGGGTGAAGTGGACACCGCTGCGGCGGAAAACGCGCAGGAGGCGATCGGGATACCAGCCGCTGTGCTTGAGGAAGCGGTCGTAATACCACGAGCGCCGCGCCGGAGTGAAGCCGCAGAGATCGGCGGGCGCGTTGGGCAGGGCGGCGAGGATGGCGTCACGGAGCGGTTCCGAACAGATTTCGTCCTGATCAAGGGAAACCACCCAATCGGTTTCGACGAGGCCGAGGGCGTATTCAAACTGGGGGAGGGCGCCGCTCCAGGGATGCTGCACGAACGTCGCGCCGTGCTTCCGAGCGATGGACTCCGTGGCGTCGGAACTGAACGAGTCCACGACGATGACGGCGTCACAGAACGCGAGCGACTCAAGACATTTATCGAGCAGGCGTTCGCCGTTGTAGGTGAGGACCAGACCCGTAATGGTGGGTTTTCCGGGCGTATCGGAACTCATGCGCGCTCCTTGGTCAGAGAGGAAACGACATCGCGGACGGCTCCGGCAACAGCAGCGGCGTCGGCCTCGGAGAGTTCGGGATACATGGGCAGGCTGAGGATGCGCGGCATGACGGCCTCGGTAACGGGCAGGCCGTCCGGCGCGAGCGCCACGCTGCCCCGGTAGGCATCCTGAAGGTGCACCGGGAAGGGGTAGTGGACGGCAGTGCCTACGCCCCTGTCGCGGAGCCGCCTTTGCACCTCGTCGCGATCCGGGCATTGGACGACATACAGATGGTAAACCGGTTCCACGAAATCTGGAATCGTCGGCAGGACAAGGCCGGGGACGCCGGACAGCCCGCGGCGGTAGATCTCCGCCAGCGCGCGGCGTTTGGCGTTCTTGGCGGGCAGTTCGGGCAGGAGGACGTTGAGGAAGGCGGCCTGCAATTCGTCGAGCCGGGTATTGATGCCGGGTTCGCTGCTCAGGTAATGCGTCCGCCAGCCGTATTCGCGCACGCTGCGGATACGTTCGGCAAGGGCGTCGTCGGAGGTGACGACACAGCCGCCGTCGCCCACCGCGCCGAGGTTCTTGGTCGGATAAAAGCTGAACGTCCCGGCGATGCCGACGGATCCGGCGGGACGGCCCTTATAGGCCGCGCCGTGGGCCTGTGCGCAGTCTTCGATGAGGGGCAGATCCCCGGCGACGGCGCGGATGGCGTCCAGATCGGCGCAGCATCCGTAGAGGTGGACCGGCAGCACGGCGGCGGGCCTGCCCGGATAACGGCCCGCGCGGGCGGCCTCAAGCGCTTTGGCGAGGCTTTCCGGCGACATGGTATAGGTCACAGGATCGATGTCCACGAGCACGGGCGTCGCCCCGGCGCATTCGATGGCGGCGACGGTCGCGACGGCGGTATGGGACACCGTGAACACGAGGCCGCCCTTGCCGATGCCGAGGGCGCGCAGGGCCACCTCTATGGCATCAGTCCCGTTGCCCACGCCGACGGCATGTTTCACGGAGCAGAACGCGGCAAACGACTCTTCAAACTGCCGGACCTGTTTGCCGTTGATGTACCAGCCGCCGTCCAGCACGTCGGCGGCGGCCTTGAGCAGGGCGTCGCGCCGGCTGCGGAACGCCGCGCCGGGGTTGGCTTGTGGGATGAGGGGTGCGTTCATGGCAATCCTTATAAATAATCCTGAAGCCGGGGACGGTAATAGCCGACGATCTGCCGGAGGCCGTCCCTGAGTTCCGTCCGGGGCTCCCAGCCGAGGAGCGAGCGCAGGCGGCTGTCGTCGGCGTAGTAGTCGCCGATGTCGATCTTTTTGCGGTCGACGGGATATTCCCGGACTTCATAAGCCCCTTCGCCCGCCGTGTCCACGAGGAGATCGGCGAGATCGCGCAGGGAAATGCGCTTGCCGCCGCCGATGTTGAAAATCCGGCCGAAGGCTTCCTCATGCAGCGCGGCGCGCATCATGGCGTCCACGCAGTCATCGACATAGGTGAAGTCGCGGAGCTGTTCGCCCCCCCACACTTCAAACGGCCTGCCGGTGAGCACCTGCCTGACCCACACGCCGAGGAACGTCTGGCGGGCGTCCTTGATGCGCATGCGCGGCCCGATGGTGTTGGTGAGGCGCAGCGAGCAGGCGCGGATGCCGTACACGTTGTTGTAGAGGATATGATACCATTCGCCGGCCATCTTGTTGATGCCGTTGACGTCGACGGGGCGGACGGGGTGGCTTTCGTCCACGGGCAGATAGTCGGGCTTGCCGTAGATCTGCCGCGTCCCGGCGAATACGATGCGGATGCCCGGATTGGCGCTCCGGCAGGCTTCGAGGATGGAAAGCTGCGCCTTGCAGTTGATGTCCAGATCCGTATACGGATCGGCCATGGAATCCATATGGCTGGTCTGCCCGGCGAGGTTGAACAGAAAATCCTGCCCCTTCACCAGCGTTTTCATGCTGTGGGGATCGCGGACGTCGGAAATATTGACCTTGAAGCGGGATTCGTAACCGCGGATGTTTGCCGGGTTCCCCCCGTATTCGGGGATAAGGCTGTCGACGAGCGTGACGGAAGCGCCTTCTTCAAGAAGGCGGATACCAAGGTTGGAGCCGATGAACCCCAACCCTCCCGTGATGAGCACATGCGCGCCGGAATAGAGACTCATTATCGGATCCTGCGGTTGCGATTACAAAAAAGGGGGGCATGGCCCCCCTCTTACAGTCAGTGGCGTAAACTATTCGGCGCCGAGCTGAATCCGCACGAAGCGGACAACGGTGATCGGCTCGCCGATGGCCTTGGAAGCGCCCTTGATGAGATCGCCGATCGTCATCTTGTCGTCGCGGATGTAGAGCTGGTCGAGCAGGCACACGTCCTTGCAGAACTTCTTGACCGCGCCTTCGGCGATCTTTTCGATGATCTGTTCGGGCTTGCCTTCTTCGCGGGCCTTCTGGCGATAGACTTCGCGTTCGTGTTCGACCACTTCGGGGTTCAGGCCCTCGGCGGACACGGCGAGCGGGGAAGCGGCGGCGATCTGCATGGCCACGTTCTTCGCCAGTTCGTGGAAGGCTTCGGAAGCCGCGGCGGCGTCGCTGCCGGTCTGCATTTCCACGAGTACGGCGAGCTTGCCGTTGGAGTGCAGGTAGCCGCCGATCAGGCCGGACTTGCCGGCGGCGAGTTCCATCTTGGCGAACTTGCCGAGGCCCATGTTTTCGCCGGTGGTGGCGATAACACCATCAAGAGCTTCCTTCACGGTGACGGAGGCGTCGGCCACGAAAGGAGCGGCGAGCAGCGCTTCGGAATCGGCGTATTCACCCTTGGCGACCTGAGCCACCATGTCTTTCACGAAGCCCTGGAACTTGTCGCCGCGGGCCACGAAGTCGGTTTCGCACTTGACTTCGACAGCCGCGCCGGACTTGCCGTCGGCGGCCAGCTCAAAGCCCACGAGACCTTCGGAGGTGGCGCGGCCGGCCTTCTTGGCGGCCTTGGAAAGACCCTTCTGGCGGAGCCAGTCGACGGCCTTTTCCATGTCGCCGTCGCATTCCGTAAGGGCTTTCTTGCAGTCCATCATGCCCGCGGCGGTCTTTTCGCGCAGGTCTTTAACCATAGCAGCAGTGATGCTCATGAGAATCTCCGAAATACGTTGGTTATTCGGCGGCGGCTTCGGCGGCGGGGGCTTCTTCAGCCTTGGCTTCGGCGGCGGCAGCCTTCTTCAGTTCTTCCTCGGCGTCCTTGTTCTTGGAGTCCTTGCGCATGGCTTCGCCTTCGAGGCAGGCTTCGGCCATGGCGGTGACGAAAAGCTTAATGGCGCGGATGGCGTCGTCGTTGCCGGGGATGATGTAGTCGATGACGTCGGGATCGCAGTTGGTGTCGGTGACGGCCACGATCGGGATGCCGAGCTTGCGGCATTCCTTGACGGCGATTTCTTCACGGTTGGGGTCGATGATGAAGGCGAGCTGCGGGAGGCGATCCATGTCCTTGATGCCGCCGAGGGTCAGCTCAAGCTTGGCCATTTCGCGCTGCAGGGTCAGGATTTCCTTCTTCTGGTAGCGGTTTACGGAACCGTCGGCGAACATGGCTTCGAGCTTCTTGAGGCGCTCGATGCTCTTCTGAATGGTGGCGAAGTTGGTGAGGGTGCCGCCCATCCAGCGGTTGGTCACATGGAACTGACCGGCGCGGCCGGCTTCGGCGGCGACGGCTTCCTGAGCCTGACGCTTGGTGCCGATGAACAGCACGCGGCCGCCGTTGGCGACGGTTTCCACGATCTTGTCGTGGGCGGTGCGGTACAGCTTCACGGTCTGCTGGAGGTCGATGATATGGATGCCGTTGCGGGCGCCGAAAATGAACGGGCGCATCTTGGGGTTCCAACGGCGGGTCTGATGGCCGAAATGGACGCCAGTTTCCAGCATCTGCTTCATGCTAACGTATGCCATGATATGTCTCCTTCGACATGGGGGTTTGCTTCCACCCCGGCCCTGACCCTTCTACCCGTCCGCGTTCCGCGGGCCCATGCCGCGGGGCGAAACGAGCACCCCAGGCCGCTGCCAGAGTGTGCTTGATAAAAAGCTGTTTATCTTTACGGCAGCAAGGGGTTCCTGTCAAGTGGACATGGAATTTTCCTTGTTTCGCGGCCCGGTTCCGTCCGTGGCGCGGACATCCTCCCCCGGCGCAAAGGAAGGCTTGCGAACTGAACGGACGCCCGCACCCGAACATGATATCTTCCCCCGGCGCAAAGGGAGGCTATTTCCTTATATGAGTTGTCCGTGGGGCGGGCGTCCTCCTTTCCGCTTGGCGGGCCGCTGCGCTCCCGGATTGAACCTCTGGCGTTCCCGGTGTACAACCCGCCGGTGCGATGCAACGATTCGACGCGGGCGCGGTGCGTCCGGTTTTTATGGAGGGTTCATGGAAAGCAAGCTGAGCCGTGCGCTGGCCCCGAAACGTCCCGATGCGCCCACGCTGACCTCCCGTCAGCTCGTCAAGGCGTGGTGGCAGGCGCTGCGCCCGCCGTTTTTCATTGTGGATCTCATCCCCGTGGGGCTTGGGGGGGCGCTTGCGGCCCGCGATCTTGGGTATTGGCCCTGGGGGATTTTCGCGGTTGTGATGGTGGGGTGTTTCTGCCTGCATACGGTCGCCAACATTGCCAATGATCTTTTCGATTATCTGGAAGGCGTGGATACCGACGAGACCATCGGGGGCACGAAGGTCATCCAGAACGGCTGGATCAGCCCGCGCCAGATCAGCCTGACCATTGTGGGCCTGTTGCTGGCTACGGTGCTGATCGGCTGGTGGCTCATCTGGCACAGCGGGCAGGGATGGCTGTGGGGGCCTGTGGCCTTTGCCGTGTTTTCCGCCGTTTTTTACGTCGCGCCGCCCATACGCTACGGCTGCCGGGGGTACGGCGAGCTGTTCGTATGCCTGAATATGGGGTTCATTATGGTCATGGGTTCCTATGCGGTGATGGCGGGCGGCTTTTCCGTGCAGAGCCTTGCGCTGGCGCTCCCCGTGGGGCTCATGGTGGCGGGGATTCTCTACTATCAAAGCCTGCCTGAGATCGAGACGGATCTCGCGGCGGGGAAGCGGACGCTGGCGAACATCCTCGGCAAGGCCAAGGCCGAGCTGGTTTTCAAGCTGTGGTGGCCCGCCGTATGGGTTCTCATGGCGAACCTCTGGGCCTGTGGGCTCGTCGGGTGGCCGGTGTTTATCGGGCTGTTGACGTTCCCCCTGTACTGGCGGGCCTGCCGCCTTATCCACGAGGCCGTGGAGTGGCTTGATCTCGACCGGCACGGGCATCTTGTGCGCAAGCTGTATCTTATCAACAGCGCGCTGCTGATTGCCGGGGTTGTGTGGAAGTAAAGATGAGATTGGGGAGGGGAGGAGGGGGCTTTCTGGAGAAAGCCCCCTCCTCCCCTCCCCAAACCCCACCCTTCCACCCGCAAAGACTTTTGACCTTATCGAATCCCTCTTGTTGGGTTTGCCGATGTTGTGAAGCCGTTCCTGTGAACGGCTTTTTTGTTTGGAAAGAGGGGAGAGGCCGTTTTTAGAGCAATTTAACTTTAAAATTATACAATGTTAAAATGTAAGGCGGGCTCGTTCCGGCATTGGACAGAGCAGCTAAATGTTTTTTATGCTTTCGCAGCGGCCGCCTGCTTCCCGCATTCGGAAGAGCCTTTTTAACGTGAAAAGGCTCTATATCGCGTTATACAACGGTACTTCCATTGCGTAGCCTCCCCACCAGTCGAAGTTTTTGCGGGAGGGGGTCCGAGGGAGGGCGCTTTTTTCAAAAAGCCCCTCCTCCCCTCCCAAAAAACCACCCCTCCACCCGCAAAGGCTTTTGACCTTATCGAATCCCTCTTGTTGGGTTTGCCGATGTTGTGAAGCCGTTCCTGTGAACAGTTTTTTTGTTTGGAAAGAGGGGAGAGGCCGTTTTTAGAGCAATTTAACTTTAAAATTGTACAATGTTAAAGTGTAAGACACGCTCGTTCCGGCATTGGGCAGCGCAGCTAAATGGTTCTTATACCTTTGCAGCGGTCGCCTGCTTCCCGCATTCGGAAGAGCCTTTCAACGTGAAAAGGCTTTATATCGCGCTATACAACGGTACTTCCATTGCGCAGCCTCCCCACTAGTCCAAGTTTTGCGGGAAGGGGCCGGGGGAGGGCGTTTTTTTCAAAAAGCCCCTCCTCCCCTTCCCCAACCCCATCCCTCCACCCGCAAAGATTTTTGACCTTATCGAATCCCTCTTGTTGGGGTTGCCGATGTTGTGAAGCCGTTCCTGTGAACGGCTTTTTTGTTTGGAAAGAGGAGGAGAGGCCGTTTTTAGAGCAATTTAACTTTAAAATTGTACAATATTAAAGTGTAAGACACGCTCGTTCCGGCATTGGACAGCGCAGCTAAATGGCTCTTATGCCTTTGCAGCGGACGCCTGCTTTCCTCATTCGGAAGAGCCGTTTCAACGTGAAAAAGCCCTATATCGCGTTATACAACGGTACTTCCATTGCGCAGCCTCCCCCGGCGCTTCACCCGGCTCCCGATGATAATCACGGCACTCTCAGGCGAAGCCGGATAGCTTGTCCATAATCAATAAAGTAAGGAGAGTCGCCATGCAGAGCCTCATTGCTGTGATTTTCAGGGAAGACATGGATCGGGCGGAAGCCTACCGGGTGGAGCTGAGGGGCCGGGAAGAGCTCGCCGGGCTGGTGGATTGTTCCAAAATGGTAGCCGCGGTCTGCGATAAGGAGGGAAAGGTACACCTCCAATATTCGCACGCCCTCGCCAAGGACGGCGCACTGATCGGCGGCGTGTGGGGCGCACTGATTGGGTTCCTGTTCCTTAACCCGCTGCTCGGCATCGTCGCAGGGGCCGGGCTCGGTGCGGCTACCGGCGAGGTGGGCGATTTCGGCATCAGTCGCCGCTTTATGAACGAACTGGCGACGCATCTGAAACCCGGCAGCTCGGCGCTGTTCATCCCTTTGAAACAGGACGCCGTCGACGAAACTTTGCGCGCGCTCGGCAATTCGGACGGCGTAGTCCTGAGTACCGACCTCAAGCTGGAGGACGAGTACCAGATGGAAAAGCTCTTTCAGGAAATGACCGTGGAACGTGCCAAGAAAACGTCCTGAACCCCTCCTATCTTTTGAAACCTGATGTTGTTACTGTGGGAGCCCTTCCAACAGTCAACACATCAGGTTTTTTCATGTTGTACAGGATCATTGCCTGCTGTCTGGTTGCGGCTGCGCTGGCTTTTCCGGCGAGGGCGTCGTTGTGGCATCCCGAACCCGGTTTCCTGCCTGAGGATGCCCGGCACGCCGTCCCGAATAATCCCGCCCCGCCGGAACGCACGGTTCCCAAACAGACCCTTCCGCCTCTTCCGGCACAGGATGAAGGCACCATACGCCGCGTGGCTACCAAGGAAAAAGTGGCGGCCTTGACGTTTGACCTGTGCGAATTGTCTACCATGACCACTGGGTACGATGCTGAAATCATCGATTTCCTGCGCATGAAGCGGATCCCGGCTACCTTGTTTCTGGGCGGCAAGTGGATGCGATCCCACAGCAGGCGGGCCATGCAGCTTATGGCTGATCCCTTGTTTGAGATCGGCAATCACGGATGGTCACACGGCAATTTCGGCATTATGGGCGAAAAGGCCATGTTGGAGCAGATCCGTTGGACGCAGGCGGAATATGAGCTGCTGCGCGAGGAGATCCTGAAAAGGGCTCAGGCGGAAGGGCGCAGCGTCGAACTGCCGGAAGCCGTAACGCTGTTCCGTTTGCCTTACGGGAGGTGTTCGGACAAGGCGCTTGCCTTGCTTGCGCGGGAAGGCCTTCAGGTAATCCAGTGGAGCGTGGTTGCGGAAACGCCGCAGGACAATGCGGTTCACGGCATGGGCGCGCGGGTGGCCGGGCAGGTGCGGCCCGGCGCGATTATCTTGTTCCACGCCAACCGGGTGCCCAAGGGGTCGGCGTCCATGCTCAGGGAAACCGTCGAAGAGCTTCAAAGGAAGGGGTATCGTTTCGTGACAGTCGGGGAACTGCTCAAGCTCGGTACGCCGCAGCGCACACGGGACGGCTACTTCAATAAGCCCGGCGACAACCTGAATCTGGACAAGCTCTTTGGCATCGACGGTACGGGGCGCAGGAAATAGTTTTTCCTTTGGCTCTGTCATATCTGTGGCTGTTTCATCTCTATAGTATGGCGAAACTACAGACGTTTTCTCCAGTTTTTCTCTTGGCGCAATCCATAGCCAAGGCATTGTGCTGGTTATTCCTTTGGAATTTCAGATAAAGCACCAACCATTTCCTATGATCTTGCGGCTCCCGCCGGAAGGCGCCGTTTTCTGGCGCGCCAATGCGCTGCGTCCTTGAGGGCTCCCTATTGTGTTAAAATATGGCGGATAACGGAAAACTCAAGGGGATTGGGGAAGGAAGCGCAGCCGAAGGCAAAGGTGTTTTCCCCTTGGGAGAAAAAGCTCATTATTCAGCGCCAATTCAAGCCCTATCCTCGATCTGGAAAACCCGCTGAAAGGTATTTTTATCCCACAGGGGAGGCCGGTTAGGGGGATGTCATGCTTCGTGTCGGCATGCGGCGCTATGAAAAGAACCGTTCTGCTTTTTAGTAACGGGTTATTTTTTCAGGATAAAGGTTTTTTGTAAGGGGGATTTTCGGGGATTTACGCTCCGCCATGCCCCAAAATGTAATACAATCATTTAAATTTATTTATTATTGTAAGGAGCGGCAAAATAAAGGGGGGCGCTTGTCATGAAAAGGCCTCCGTGCTATTATTCTCACAATCACGGGTATCCGGGGCGGTACTATCCCTCCCAAAGCGGAGCGGAATACAGCGCGTGGGCGCTGCGCCGTCATGGAGCCCCGCCACAATGAAGCTTTTCGTATCGGAAGACGTATGACTCTCTTGGAAAGACAGCGCCGTGAATCCTTCATGAAGGGAATGTTCATTCCTTTCATGTTGCTGTCGTTTGTCTGTTCCTTGTTTGGCGATACGAATATCCTTCACGCGGACGTGCAGAAGGTTGTTGTATACAATTCGGGCATTGCCTTTACCGACATGCAGAAGCAGTCTCCGGTCATCGTAGAATCCTTTGAGGAGTCTACGGAGACAATCGCTTCAAAGGCCCCTCTGAAGTATCTCGTCCCGTTGATGGCCATCTTCATGCTCCAGCTTGGGCTCGCCGTCTCTTCCGTAGTGCGGCTGTTCGTGCGGCATTATGTGCCCACACTCCGAAAGTCCGACTCTTGGGGCCTGCTTCCCTTCTCCCTCGCTCCTCCCCGCTTCGCGTAGCGGTCAGCGGATCGCCTGATCCGTCGTGACGCGCGTCCTTTAAGGCTTCCTTTCTTTGGGAAGCCGCGTTTGTTCGTGCCCGTTCCGTATGGGCAGATCCTTCTTGATCGATTCTTTGTAAAAGCTGTTCCCTCTCCGGAGGGGATGGCCTCCCGCAATGGTTTCCTGTCAGGCTGCGGTTCGGCTAGGGATCGCGTCGCCTGTTTGGATACAGATGGACGCTTTCGCCACGGTGGCGGAGTCAGCCGTCCGGTACAGTTTTACAAGAGGATATGGCTATGGCAAAGACCAATCTGAACGAAGATAAGATAGCCCTGTTGACGGGTTGCTTCATCTTCCTTTTGGCCGCGTTGAACCTGGCGCATCTTGACGTGTTGGGTTGGGTCGTCAGCACCAATATGTGGACCAGTATGGACAAGGCCTTCTCTGCCACCACCGGCGCATACAAGGAAACGATCTCCGGCGTTGTTTCCCTGCTGTGCACGTATGTGGCCCTGACGGCGCTTCTCTCGCTCGGCATCAAGCTGCTCGGCGGCAATGTCGCCCGGTTCGTCAAGTCGTTTACGGTCGTCTTTTTCATCAGTGAAATCTGCTACATGCTCGGCGCGAACGCCCATATTGCGGCTACGCCCGACGCGCAGGCCAAGTTCGGCATCGACTGGTCGATCGGCCTGACTACGGAAGCGGGTTTCATTGTGGCGCTTGTCGCCGGTATTTTCATCAGCAACGCGTTCCCGCGCATTGCCGAAAGTTTGCATGACGCCTGCCGTCCCGAATTGTTCGTCAAGATCGCCATCGTCGTCCTCGGCGCCGAACTCGGCGTGAAGGCCGCCGCGGCTTCCGGCATGGCTGGGACGATTATCTTCCGGGGCCTTTGCGCCATTGTGGAAGCCTATCTTCTGTACTGGGCTTTCGTGTATTACGTAGCCCGCAAGTACTTCAAGTTCAGCCGTGAATGGGCTGTTCCGCTGGCTTCCGGCATTTCCATCTGCGGCGTGTCCGCCGCCATCGCCACGGGTAGTTCCATCCGCGCCCGGCCTGTGGTGCCCATCATGGTGTCCTCGCTGATCGTGGTGTTCACCTGCATCGAAATGCTGATCCTGCCCTTCATCGCTTCCCACTTCCTGTACAGCGAGCCCATGGTGGCCGGCGGCTGGATGGGCCTCGCGGTGAAGTCCGACGGCGGCGCCATCGCTTCCGGTGCCATTGCCGACTCCCTGATCCGCGCCCGCGCGCTCGAAGTCCTCGGCGTCCATTGGGAAGCCGGTTGGATCACCATGGTCACCACGACCGTGAAGATCTTCATCGACGTGTTCATCGGCGTGTGGTCTTTGGTCCTCGCTTGGGTGTGGACTGCGAAGTTCGATAAGACCAACAGCGGCCGTACCATGAACTTTAGCGACGTGCTCGCCCGTTTCCCCCGCTTTGTGCTCGGGTATCTGATGACCTTTGTGATCATGCTGGTCATCTGCGTGAATGTGGAATGGCAGCCCCTCGGCAAGAGCGTGATCAGCACCCTCGGCCCCCTGCGCACCATCTTCTTCACGCTGACCTTCTTCACCATCGGTATGGTGTCCAACTTCCATAAGCTCATGGAAGAAGGCATCGGCAGGCTCGCCATTGTGTACGTCGTATGTCTCTTCGGCTTCATCATTTGGCTCGGCCTGTTCATCTCGTGGCTGTTCTTCCACGGCATGACGCCTCCGGTTATCGCCGGCTAATCTCTTCCATTTTCATGCAAAGGAGACTGACATGGCAGAAGATACTAAGAACGTGAAGTTTCACGAAGAAGTGCAGAAGATGGAGTATGAGCCGCTGGACGCTACCGAACTGAAGCTCATCCATTGGAGTTGGGCCCTCGGCGTATTCCTGCTTATGGCTCTCTATTTCCTCAGCGACTTCATTGCTCCCGGCGCCCACGGCTAAGCCGTCGGCGCAGGGAAGGGCGGACGGAACTTTTTACGGGGGTTCCGAAGGGTTCACGGGGACGCATACGCCTTTGCGCCCCGCCGTCGCCGCCCATGCAAGAGTATGCCGCTCGGAACGCCTTCCCGGAGACTCCTCCTCCGGGAAGGCCAGAGAACCCGGCCCCCTCCGGGTTCTCTTTCTTTTGTCTTGCGGGATGAAGGGAACATCTCATGAGCCGCTATCGAGTCCGCTCCATTGAGGGTTCCAACGGGAATCCAGGAGCCGCAGAGAGCAGATCGTCGAAACCCCTTCGTTTCAGGACGCGTTGGAACGGTTCATATATTGGCCTACACAGCCGAGCCCTGCGAACGGAGCCCGGCTTGTGCCCAACCTAGGTGTGTCGTTTTTTTTTACATATAATTATTTAAAATTATTAAAATATAAATAAAATAGTTAAATAATTTTAATATATTATATCTGATTAACGACACGACCTAGCACAGCCCATTGCCATATGGGGGCGTGGGAAATGTTTCCCGTTGAGGAGAACTGATTTTGGGGAATGTAGCTATTCCGAGAGACATTCGCGCTTTTAATGAAATTTGTATTTAACTATGTGAAATTTAAAATAAATTCTTAGATTGTGTTGTTTTTATCGTATAACTATTTGAAATTATTAAATAATATTTTTGTGGCTTGAAAAATAATTTAATAATTTAAATATGTTATATTCAATTGACGACACGGCCTAGAAAGTCATCGAAAAAGGTGAATGTCTCATTCCACTGTTTGCGGCATCTTTTTTTTCAAGGCTCTGCCATAGCATGTGGTTGTTTCATCGCCACACATGGTGAAAATACAGCCTTTTTCTCCAGTTTTCCCTTTGGCGGAGTCCATAGTTAAGGCATTTTTTGGGTTAACCCTTTGGGACTTCAAGGGAAAAAATACCAATCTTTTTCTGGGGCGTGTCGTCAATTATGTATAATATATTGAAATTATTTAACTGTTTTTCAAGTTACAAAAAATATTATTTTTAATAATTTCAAATAGTTATATGTAAAATGACGACGCGACCTAGGACACGGCCTTTTCCAACTACCCCGTATCTCCTGAAGCCAGCACTGTGCCTCCGTTGCTTTTTCCTTACCAAATGGGAATAGCGGGAGCGATGCCGCATAATAGAGATGGGGAAAATGAGGGTTGTGGAAAAAACGAAAAGAGCCCGGATGCGTTGCACATCCGGGCTCTTTTTATGGGCTTCAGCCTATTAAGACGGGTGACAGTTGCCTGCCATGCTCGGTGGAGAATGGGGCGGTTTTGGGGAATGGCGATGGCATTTCGGAACTGCCGCCGCGCTGCCTCCCCATCAGTCAAAAGTCTTTGGGGAGGGGGTCCGGGGGAGAGACCTTTCTTCAGAAAGGTCCTCCCCCGGTCTCTCTCTCTCTCTCTCTCTCTCTCTCTCTCTTAATACAGGCCCTGCTCAATCATGGAGTCGGCCACCTTACGGAAGCCGGCGATGTTGCCGCCGAGGACATAGTTGCCGGGCACGCCGAATTCCTCGGCGGTGTCATGGGCGGCCTTGAAGATGTTGGCCATGATGTTCTTGAGCTTGGCGTCGACTTCTTCAAAAGTCCAAGACTGCATGCTGGCGTTTTGGGCCATTTCGAGCTGGCTGGTGGACACGCCGCCCGCGTTGGCGCACTTGCCGGGGCCGAAGGCGAGCCCGGCCTGAAGGAAGGCTTCCACGGCTTCGGGGGTGGAGGGCATGTTGGCGCCTTCGCATACGAGGACACAGCCGTTCTTGATGAGGTTGGCCGCGTCGGTGCCGCTGAGCTCGTTCTGCGTGGCGCTGGGGAAGGCGAGCTTGCAGGGCACGTTCCACACGGGATGCTGATCTTTGGGGTATTCCTTCGCGGGGATGTATTTGGCGTCCTTGCAGAGCTCGGCGTAGCGCGTGAGGGACGCGCGCTCGACTTCCTTGACCTGCTTGAGGACGTCGAGGTTGATGCCGGCGGGGTGGTAGATGCAGCCGCGCGAGTCGCTGGCGGTCACAGGCTTGGCGCCAAGCTGGTACAGCTTTTCGATGGTGTAGATAGCCACGTTGCCGGAGCCGGACACGGCGCAGACGGCGCCTTCCAGATCCATATTGCGGGCCTTGAGCATGTTGGAGGCGAAGTAGACGCTTCCGTACCCGGTGGCTTCCTTGCGGGCCAGCGAGCCGCCCCATTTGAGGCCCTTGCCGGTGAGCACGCCTTCAAAGCTGGAGGTCAGGCGCTTGTACTGGCCGAACATATAGCCGATTTCGCGGGCCCCCACGCCGATGTCCCCGGCGGGCACGTCGATGGTGCTGCCGATGTAACGGGAGGCTTCCGTCATGAAGGCCTGGCAGAAACGCATGACTTCGGCGTCGGACTTGCCCTTGGGATCGAAATCGCTGCCGCCCTTGGCGCCGCCGATGGAGAGGCCGCTCAGGCTGTTCTTGAAAATCTGCTCAAAGCCGAGGAATTTCAGGATGCTCAGGTTGACGCTGGGGTGGAAGCGGAAGCCGCCCTTGTAGGGGCCGAGGGCGGAGTTGAACTGGACGCGGTAGCCGCGGTTCACCTGCACGCGGCCCTTGTCGTCCGTCCATGCCACGCGGAACATGATCTGGCGTTCGGGTTCGACGATGCGTTCGAGGATGCCGTTCTGCTGATACTTGGGATCCCTCAGGAAAAGCGGTTCCAGCGAGTGGAGGACTTCTTCCAGTGCCTGAATGAACTCCGGCTGATGGGGGTTGCTCTTCTTCACACTGCGGATAACTTTCTGCACGTAGCTCGAAGCCATGACGTAAGCTCCTTGGCGGGGGCCCCTCCCTATCTCAGGGGGAGAGGGCCCCTGTTTTGACAATTTGAGAAACACACAATCCCGTGGTACGCCCTGAAACGGGATTTGAAGGAAAATGTGTGCCGTTTTTATGCCTTTTCAGTTCTTTTGGCAAGGCATTTTTGCTATTTTTCGCATAACTGCGCTTATCTCAAAGGGAATATTATTTTTTACAAAAATGTAAAATACAATTTTGCAAAGACTCCCCCACCATCGGCTGCGGCTCTTGCCCAAGCCTGCGGAGGCCGTTCTTGGGGCGTGCCGAGGGCGCCCGCCTTGGGCGTGATTTTGACAAACCCTCGGCCTCGGCATAAGGTCTTTCAATTTATTTGGCCTGTTGGATAGGGTTGGCTTCCCGCTTCGGGGGCCCCATACGCTTTGGAAGCGTTTCGGGAATCCTTTTATTCTGAGGAGAATGGGTATGGCGGTTCATGTAGTTGATCATCCTCTCGTGCGGCACAAACTGGGCATCCTTAGGAAAGAATCCACCTCCACCAGCGAGTTCCGCATGTTGGCGAAGGAAATTTCCCGGCTGCTCACATATGAAGCCACCAAGCATTTCAAGACCGAAAAGCGGGTCATCAAGGGCTGGGCCGGGCCTGTGGAAGTGGAATCCATTTCCGGGAAGATGGTGACCATCGTCCCCATCCTTCGGGCCGGGCTCGGCCTTATGGACGGCGTGCTGGACATGATCCCCGGCGCGAAAATCAGCGTCGTCGGCCTGTACCGGAATGAAGAGACGCTGGAGCCCGTGGAATACTACGTGAAGCTCGCCAAGGAGATCGACCAGCGCATCGCCATCATCCTTGACCCCATGCTGGCGACCGGCGGATCGCTCATCGCCACGATTGACCTCCTCAAAAAGCGCGGCTGCAAGCGCATCCTCAGCCTCAACCTCGTATGCGCCCCCGAAGGCATCAAGCGCGTTGAAGAAGCGCACCCGGACGTGGACATCTATACGGCCGCCGTCGATTCCCATCTCGACGAGCACGGCTATATCATCCCCGGCCTCGGTGACGCCGGTGACCGCATTTTCGGCACGCGGTAGCGGCAGGCGGCGGGGCGTTGCCCCCGTTCCGGCTGAAAAGGGCGGTTCCCCAACAGCCCGGCATATGGGAACCGCCGGTGGACAGGGAACATACATTTTTTCTGAGGAGTGGAGATGGAGTCGGATACGACGTATTCCTTTCGGCTGAAAGATTCCCTGCTCGGTGCGCAGATGCTTTTCGTGGCGTTCGGCGCGCTGGTGCTGGTGCCGATCCTGACGGGCATGAGCACCAACGTGGCCCTGTTTACGGCCGGCGTGGGCACGTTGGTCTTTCAGGTTTGCACACGCGGCAAAGTGCCCATTTTCCTTGCGTCGTCCTTTGCGTTCATTGCGCCGATCATCTATGGGGTGCAGACTTGGGGGCTTCCCGCGACGCTCGGCGGCATGGTCATGGCCGGTGCCGTCTATGTGGTGCTGAGCTTCGTCATCCGTTGGCGCGGCACGGAGATCATCATGCGCCTGCTGCCGCCCATCGTGACCGGGCCGGTGATCATCGTCATCGGCCTTGTGCTAGCCCCGACCGGGGTGAACATGGCCCTCGGCAAGGCCGGGGACGGCAGCGCGGTGCTCGTCCCAGAAGAGACGGCGCTGATCGTCTCGATGGCGGCGCTGGTGACGACGGTGCTCGTTTCCCTGCTTGGGCGCGGCATGATGCGCCTTGTCCCCATCATGTCGGGCATCGCCGTAGGCTACCTGTGTTCCATTGCGCTCGGCATCCATGATTTCAGCAGGGTGATCGCCGCGCCGTGGTTCGGCGTCCCGGATTTCGTATTCCCGGAGTTCCGCTGGGAAGCCATCCTGTTCATCATCCCCATTACCCTCGCCCCCGCCATTGAGCATTTCGGGGACATCATCGCCATCAGTTCGGTGGCGGGGAAGGACTTCCTCAAAGATCCCGGCATCAAGAGCACCATGCTCGGCGACGGCATCGCCACGATGCTGGCGAGCTTCCTCGGCGGGCCGCCGAACACGACCTATTCGGAAGTGACCGGGGCGGTGGCCCTGACACGCGCATTCAACCCCGGCGTCATGACGTGGGCCGCCATTTGGGCCATCGTGCTCTCATGCGTCAACAAACTCGGCGCGTTCTTGAGTTCCATCCCTGTCCCGGTCATGGGCGGGATCATGATCCTGCTGTTCGGGGCCATCATGGTGGTGGGCCTGAACACGCTGGTTCGCGCCGGTGAAGACTTGATGGAACCCCGCAACCTCGCCGTCGTCGCGCTGATCATCATCTTCGGCGTGGGTGGCATGACCTTTAATATCGGCTCGTTCCGTCTTGGCGGCATCGGGCTTGCCGCCGTCACCGGGGTGCTGTTGAACCTCGTCCTTCCCAGAGCGGTTCATGCCCACAAGAAAGTGAAGGCGAAGCCCGAATAGTAAGGGTGAAAGATGGGGAGGGATGTCCAACAACATCCTTCCCCGTTTTTTTCATAGGCTGTATTATAGAAAATGGTTGATGCCTTTTTCCTTGAAGTTCCAAAGGGATAACCGGCAAAATGCCTTAGCCGTGGAGCCCGCCAAGGGGAAAACCGGAGAAAAAGGCTGTATTTTCACCGCACTGTGGAGATGAAACAACCACAAACTATAACAGAGCCTTTTCATAACCCTTCCAAATGGTGGGGACGTCCGGCGCCTTCCCGCCCGAAGCCTTTTGGGGCGGCGGGGATGCCCGGCGTATTGCTTTCGGATGCCCCGCGGGGGCTTTTGTTGTAACCATGAAGGAAAAGTTTTAGGGGGATGGGGTGCGCGGGCCGCACCGGCAGGGGTTGAGCGTTTTCCCAAAGGGGGCTTTCCCCAGAGAGCCGTTTTCCACATTTCCGCAACCGGGTTTGCCATGAACGCTGAAATCATTTCGGTAGGAACCGAGCTTTTGCTCGGACATACGATCAATACGGACGCGGCGTTTGTCGCGCGTGAGCTTTCCGCCATCGGGGTCAACCTGCTTTTCGCCTGCACGGTGGGCGACAATCCGGGGAGGCTGCGCGGCGCATTGGAAGAGGCGCTGGGCCGCAGCGATGTGGTCATCACGACGGGCGGCTTGGGCCCCACGGACGACGATCTGACCAAGGAAACCATCGCCAGCGTGGCGGGCGTCCCGCTGAAGCTCCACGATGACAGCCTGCGCCGTCTGGAAAGCTATTTCAAGGGCCGCCCGGCGATGGGCGAGAACCAGCGCAAGCAGGCCATGCTGCCGGAGGGCGCGACCGTCTTCCCCAACGACATCGGGACAGCGCCGGGCTGCGGCGTGCGGACGGCATCCGGCAAGCTGATCGTCATGCTGCCGGGGCCGCCTTCCGAACTGGTCCCCATGCTGCAGCATTATGCCGTCCCGTTCCTGAAAGAAGGGAGCCATGCCGTCATCCGCTCGTGCATGATCCGCACGTTTGGGCTCGGCGAGGGGGCGGGCGCGCTGAAAATCGCCGATCTGACCGGTGCGGCGAACCCTACGGCGGCGACGTATGCGAAGGAAAACGAGATGTTCGTGCGGGTGACGGCACGGGCCGAGAGCGAAGAGGCCGCCGAGGCGCTGTGCCGCCCGGTGGTCGAAGAGATCTGCCGCCGGTACGGGGATGTGGTCTACGGCGTGGATGTGGACAATCTGGAAAGCGTGGTCGTCCGGCTGCTTCGCGAAAAGGGGCTGCATCTGGCCACCGCCGAATCCTGCACGGGCGGCTTGGTGGCGAAGCTCATCACGGACGTTTCCGGCGCGTCGGAAGTCTTCGGCATGGGCCTCGTAACCTATGCCAACGAAGCCAAGATGAAGCTGCTCGGCGTGCCCGCCGCCATGCTTGAGGAGCACGGGGCCGTAAGCGAGCCTGTGGCCTGGTCTATGGCCGAAGGCGTGCGCGAAGTGTCGGGCAGCGAACTCGGCATCGGCATCACCGGGGTTGCCGGGCCGACCGGAGGGACGCCGGAAAAGCCTGTGGGACTCATCTATATTGCGCTCAGTGACGGCACGCAGACGTGGGTTCGCAGGATGACGCCCCCCGGACGGGTTCATGGACGCGGTTGGCTTCGGGATCGCGCCGCGGGCACTGCGCTCGATATGGTGCGGCGGTATTTGTCCGGCCTGCCGCTGGAACCGGCCCAGAGTGCAGGGGCGGCGGCAAAGCCGCGGCTGTAGGGCAGGCGCGGGATTGCCGAAGGGCACTGTCGAAGTACAAAGAAAGATGCCGGGTACGGGGCCAGCTTGGGCGCTGGCGCACGTTTGCCTCAAAGATAGAGGAGGAGACGGCGTTTCCCCAGCCCGGCACAGAGCCCCGGCAGGGGATGGCTTCCCGGTTCGAGAGGGATTGCGACGCGGGACATCGACGCTACTCCGCAAAGGATGCTTTCCCCGCGGGGGGGGGACAATTTTTATGGCTCTGTTCAAGTTTACGGTTGATAAAGAGAAAGGCTCCGTTATCGTTTATGGTTGTTTTATCTCCACAGTGCGGTGAAAATACAGCCATTTTTATTCCCCTCTTCTTTATTGAGAAGGTACGCCTTCCCTGCGGAAGGGGGACAATCCGAAAGGCTGTGTCATAGAAAACGGTTGATGCTTTATTTCCTTGAAATTCCAAAGAAATAACCAATAAAATCCCCCAATCACAGAGCCCACCAGCGGAAAGATTGGATAAAAGGCATATATTTTCAATGTATTGCTGAAACAAAACAACCATGTACTATGACAGAGCCATCCGAAAATGGCCTAAATGTATTTTTTCAGCCCTGATGCCTTCCCTGCGGAAGGTAGGTAAGCAATCGCCTTTGCTTCCTCTGCCGCTGCGATTGATGTTTTCCCCGCAGAAGGAGGCAATCCTGATCGAAGCCGGGTTTTCCCTGACCAAAAGGATGGCTTCTCCGCGGAAGGGAACAATCTCGGCCGAAGGGCAGGATGAGAAAGGGCGATGGATTCCCTGCGGCAAGGGGAAAGCGCGCTGATCGAAATCGGGGATGTCGATAAACGGATGGCTTCCCTAGGGCAGGAAGAAAACTGAAAAGATCGTTGTGTTCGACCTCGGCGGCAATGGTTTCCCTGCGACAGGGAGGAAACCATCAACGGACTTTCAATGTCCTCAACGGGTTAATGGTTTCCCTGCAACAGGGAGAAAACTGTAGGATAGGCTTGTCGCCGGGGGCAGACGAATGGCTTCCCTGTGAAAGGGAGAAGCCCTTGCCGTCCTTCTCCGCACATTTCGTACACGAGGGCCCCCTGCGGCAGAAGGGACAGCCCTATTCACGGCCGATCCCACGCCGGGCCACATGGGTTTCCCTATGGCAGAGGGGACAGCCTCCACCTCCATTACAGTTCAAAATCACCCGGTACGACTTCCGAACAGGGATTCGATAAGCGCAAAAGTCTTGGGAAAGAGAGGGGAGGGGGCCGGGGGAGGGGAGAGAAAAGCCCTTCTTCAGAAGGGTTTTCTCTCCCCTCCCCCGGTATCCTTCCTAGGCGTTATTTCGCGGCGGACGCGGCGGCCTCGCCAAGGCGGGCGAGGATATAGTCGCGCATGGCGGGGTCGTCTTCCTCAAGGTTGAGGCAGCAGGCATCCTTTCCCATGAGCCCGGACGGGACGAAATCGCCCAGTTCATCGGGATCGTTGACCATATCCGCATAGAAGCAGACGGAAAGCCAGCGGGCTTCGGGTTCGTCGTCCACCACGTCCACGAGCACGAACAGCGGGCGCTCGTCGTTCTTGGCATTGGCGGCGCGCAGGGAATAGCTCACGCCGGGGCGGGCCTTGAAATCAAAGCGCACGTCCGGGGTGGTGAGCAGGAAGTCCTTGAAGCGGATGAAGGCGTCTTTCGCGTTGTTGGGGTCGGTCGTCCAACCTTCGAGGAAGGCTGCCAATTCGTTGGGGAGCTGTGCTTGCGACATTGAAAACATCCTTGTTGTGATCTGCATAATGGGCCGTTTTGTGCGCTAGTGTCGCACAATCCGCCGATAGAATCCAGCGGGGCGGCGTTTCCGGTTTGGGGTTGCGGAAGGGGAGGCCGGGGAGCGCCGGATGAAGGCGCTTGCGCTTCCTTATAGTGCCGGCACCGGTCAGTTGAGGAACATGCGGAGCATCTGCGGAGGCAAGGTCGTTTCCCAGTGGCCGGTGAAAACGGCGGCGGCATAGCCGATCAGGAGGATGAGCAGCGTCCCGGCGGCGATGCCCCATGCCGGAAGGCGGAAGGAGCCGGTTCCGTAGCCGAACCGTACGCCGAGGCAGCGTGAGGGGCAGGCGCTTATGCACTCCGTGCAGCCCACACATTCGGGGCCGGAGAGACGTTTACGCCGGTCGACGGGAATCCGCGACGGGCAGGCCGCGGCGCAGCGCCCGCAGCCGGAACAGGAGGCGGGGTCGCGGCTGACCGCCATTGGCGAGAGCAGCGACAGGAGGCCGAGCAGGGCTCCGTAGGGGCAGAAGCCGCGGCACCAAAAGCCCGGCAGGAAGATCGAGCCCAGAACCATGACGGCGATCACTCCGAGGGTCAGCATGCTGGGGGCAAGGAAATACTGGAGCATCTTGATGTCGGCGATGAGGTTGTAGGGCGACTTGAGGAACCATTCGATGCTGGGGAGATCCATGCGGATCACGAAGCTGTACAGGATGGAGGCAAGGAGCACGTATTTGGGCGTGGAAAGGAGCCATTCGATCCGCCTTCCGGGGCGGCAGCTCACGCCAAGCCGCATCCCCAGACGGGCGAGGAGGCCGGAGAGCCATCCGATGGGGCAAAGATAGCCGCAGAACCCCCGGCGGCTCAGGAGAGCCGTGCATAAGGCGACGAGCAGGATGGTCAGCCCTGCGGGATGGATGGGATCGTATTGCCCGGTGAGCAGGAAACGCTTGAGGCCGAGCAGGGCGCTGAGGGGGAGGACGGCTTCCGCGGCGGCGGGGCGGGGGACGAAGGGGCCGTTTCCGTATGCCCATTGCGCATACCCAAAGAGCCGCCACGCGACCCAAGAGAGGAAGAGGACGAAACCGAGCTGGATAAGGCGGTGCAGGCGCGCCGAAGAGAAAGGATGCATGAAAACACTCCAAAAAAGGGAACGGGCCGAAAGGATACGGGAATTCCTGTCGATCTTGCGTGCCGCTTTGTCAACAGCCGGTGCGCCCGGCTGGCGCGCCGGACGCCGAGGGCCCGCGGGGCAACATCCCCAAAGATTTTTTCTTTTTTATTATCCGCTGAATTATTAAGAAAAACTTTGGAAAGGGCCCGAATGTTACAAAAGAATGACAAAGAAGAGGCCCGTTCCTCTATTCCCAACAAAAAGATTTCAGATTAGTATCATTCTCGCTATCAAACGGGGCTTGCCTTTCGCTTCCTGATAGTTTTGCCCTCTTTCGGCTGAGGGGTGACGCAAAAGGGACATGGGGGTGTCCGTCAATTCCGGCCGAACTCCGCTTATGCCGCTGCGCCGTTTCCGTAGAGGTGAAACGGGATGAAAATGAACCGGTTCCCGGCCTTGCCGTTTGTTTCCGGTTCCCAGAGTGAAGCCGCGGAGGAGGGGATGCGGGCGTGAAAGGCAGGGGATCTCCCCATGCGGCGCGTCAGGAATGTTTTTCCTCACGAAAACGCAGCCGGGGAGAAATGTTCACATTCGAACCGTAACAAGGTGGAGAAACATGAAACGTGCATTGGCTTTGCTCATCGCTTGCGGCCTGTTGCTCGGCGTTGCCGCGACTTCCAGCTTTGCGGCCGACAAAAAAGTCGTCATCAAAATGGCCGGCATGAAGCCCGACGGGGAGCCTGAAACCCTCGGCATGCGTAAATTCGGTGAAATCCTGAAGGAACTGTCCGGCGGCAAATACGAAGTGCAGGTGTTCCCGAACAGCCAGCTCGGCAAGGAAGACGCCTACATCGCCAGCACCCGCAAGGGCATCATCCAGATGTGCGCCACCGGAACCCAGACGTCCGCCATTCAGCCCTCCATGGCCATGCTCGAAACGCCCATGCTGTTCGACGACTACGCCCACGCGCGCCGCGCCATGAACGGCGGCAAGACGTTCGAGCTGATCACCGACGGCTTTACCGAAAAATCCGGCATGCGCGTCCTGAACGCCTTCCCCTTGGGCTTCCGCCATTTCTACACCAAGAAGCCGGTGGCGACCATCGACGACATGAAGCACCTGCGCATGCGCGTGCCGAACATCCCCCTGTACATCAACTTTGCCAAGGAATGCGGCATCAGCGGTCAGCCCATGCCTTTCGCCGAAGTGACCGGCGCGCTTGATCAGGGCGTCATCGACGGCGGCGACAGCCCCCTGTCCGATATCGTGAGCATCAAGATGTACGAGACCACGCCTGAGATCACCCTCACCGGCCACCTGCTCGTCATCCATTCCCTGTACATCAACGAAAAGTTCTATCAGTCCCTGCCCGAACAGGACAGGAAGTGGATCGACGAAGCCGCCAAGCGTTCCGCCGACTACGTGTGGGATCTCGTGGAAAAGGTCGATACGGACGCCGTGAAGACCATCACCGAAGCCGGCGGCCATGTCAGCGAACCTTCCCCCGAACTGCGCAAGTTCATGCAGGATGCCGGCAAGCGCAGCTGGAAGCTTTTCTATGACACCGTCCCGAACGCCAAGGAAATCCTTGACAGCGCGGACACGTATCGTCAGGCGAAGTAACATCTGCGTTCTCAGCGGGGCTTCCGGTGCAGGCCGGAGGCCCTTTTTTTCCTCAAGCCCATGCGTTTCGCGTGGGCCCGACCATCACGCCCAGGGGTACATCATGAGCAGTGAAAACAAACCGGTCATGCCGCCGGAACGTATAGAGGAGATCGAAACCGAGGAGGAGATCCGCGAGGAGGAAGTCGTGAAAGGCAAAGGCGAACGGGCCTTTGAAGTCTTTTGCGCCGCCATTTTCTTGGGGATGATCGGCCTCGTGTTTTTCAATGCCTTCCTGCGGTACGTGTTCCGCTCGAGCTTCGCGCCGAGTGAGGAATGGGCCCGGTTCCTTTTCATCTACATCACATTTATCGGCGGCATTGAGGCTTTTTACCGGCACAAGCACATCGCGGTGGACATGTTCGTCAACATGGTTCATGGGGCGTCGCGCAAGGCCGTGGACATCGTCGCCTCGCTGTTCATGCTTGCGGCTCTGGTGCTGCTGCTTTTCGGCGGCATTTCCGTGGTGCTTCAGACGCTGGACACCTATTCCGTCGCTACCAACGTGAACATGGCCTTCATCAACGGGACGCTTCCCGTCATGGCCTTTGCCGCGATCATCATCCACCTGCGGGACATCGTGCAGTTGATCCGCACTCCCGCCAGCGAGTTCAACACCGCGCCTAAAACGGAATAGGGGAGAGAGCATGGAACTTGTCGTTTTTCTGGTCAGCCTGTTCGGCTTCCTTGCGTTGGGTATTCCGATCGCCATCGTGCTTGTCCTGTGCTCTATGGTTTTGATGTATTACGGCGGCATGTGGGACAGCATGTTCGTCATGATCATCCCTCAGTCCATGTTGGACGGCGCGAACAACTACCCGCTGATGGCCATTCCCTTCTTCGTGTTCGCCGGTGAAATCATGACCGAAGGCGGCCTGTCGAAACGGGTGGTCAAGCTGGCGCAGCTCATCATCGGCCGCGTCCGCGGCGGCCTCGGCTACGCCGCCATCGTGTCCAGCGTGATCTTTGCGGGCTTGATGGGCAGCTCCGTGGGCGAAGCCGCGGCTCTTGGCAGCCTGCTCCTGCCCATGATGGCGCAGGCCGGCTATAAGCCCGGACGCGCGGGCGGCGTCATCGCCTCCGGCGCCATCCTTGGGCCCATCATTCCCCCAAGCACGAACTTCATTCTGCTTGGCGCGACCGTGGGCCTGTCCATCACCAAGCTGTTCATGATCGGCCTGGTTCCCGGCCTGCTCATCGGCCTCTGCCTGATGGTTACATGGTTCTTCATTGTCCGCATCGACGGATATAAGGAAAAGATCGAATTCAAGAAGGGCGAAGCCTCGAAGATCGTCCGGGACGCCATGCCCGCCTTCATGATGCCCGTGCTGCTGCTCGGCGGCATCCGGTTCGGCGTCTTCACCCCCACGGAAGGCGGCGCGTTTGCCTGTGTGTATGCTATCGCCGTGTGTACCCTGTATTACCGTGAGCTGACCTTTAAGGGCCTGCTTGCCGTGAGCGCCCGCGCAGCGCGCACCACGTCCGTCGTCATGCTGATCGTGGCCACGGCCACGGCGGTGGGCTGGTTCATCACTTCGGCGCAAATCCCCATGCAGGTGGCGGAACTCTTCCAGCCGCTGGTGGATTCCCCGATCCTCCTGCTGCTCGCGATCAACGTCTTCCTGTTCCTTGCGGGCATGGTGATGGACTTGACGCCGAACGTGCTGATCTTCGCGCCGGTGTTCTATCCCCTGATCCAGCAGGCGGGCATCGATCCGTACTTCTTCGGGCTGCTGTTCATCCTGAACCTCGGCATCGGCGTCATCACGCCGCCCGTGGGTACGGTGCTCTACGTGGTCTGCGGTATCGGGAACATCAAGATCGGCAATCTGGTGCGGAACATGGCCCCCTTCCTCATCGTGGAAGTGCTGGTGTTGTTCCTGCTCCTGTTCTTCCCCTCGCTGTCTCTGGAACCCATGAAGTTCCTCATGAAGTAGCACGGGGAAAACATGCCGTTGAAAGGGCGGGCTTGCGGGCCTGCCCTTTTTTGCGTGCGGGGGAGGAAGAGCGGGGGAGGGAAGAGGGAAACTTTCCTCAGAAAGTTTCCCTCTTCCCTCCCCCGAACCCCCTCCCATCTCCTTTCAAAGACTTTTGACTGGTGGGGAGGCTGCGCGGCGGGAGTTCCTATCGGATGGGAGGCAGGGGATGGTAAGGATAGAGGGCGGGGAATTGGAGGGTTTCACGTTGAAGATGCTCTTCCGGCTGCGGGAGGCAGGCGGTCGCTGAAGGCATAAGCACAATGTATTTGTGCTGTTCAAGGCCGGAGTGAGCGTACCTTAATCTTTAACATTATAAAATGGTAAAGTTCATTTGCCCTAAAGGAAGAGCAGGTGGGGAAGGCGGAATTTTCCCTCAAGGTCAGTTGATGTGCGGCACAATGGCCTCACAGCCGGAGGCGTGAGAGAGCTTCAAAAAAGACGGGTTACGGATTTTACAATGACATTGCAGAAGGGCTGGTGTGTTATCTCGACACGAATGCCTAGTTACCGCCTGCTTCATCAGGCGGTTTCTTTTGGAGCCACTATAAGGATATACTTGTGTATTTTTTACAACATGTTGAAGGTAGAGAATTTTTATTTTTGGCCGTGTCATAGGAAATGGCTGATGTTTTTTCCTTGAAGTTCCAAAGGAATAACCCCAAAAAATGTCTTGGCTATGGATTCCGCCAAGGGGAAAACTGGATAAAAAGGCTGTATTTTCAGCGCGCTGTGGAGATGAAACAACCATATACTATGACAGTGCCTTATTTTTCCGTTGGCGGACGCCATAACTGAGGTATTTTGCGGGTTGATTGTTTGAAATTTTAAGGCTGCGTTATAGAAAATGGTTGATGCTTTTTTCCTTGAAGATCCAAAGGGATAACCGGCAAAATGCATTATCCGTGGATCCCGCCAAGGGAAAACCCGGAGAAAAGGGCTGTATTTTCACCGCACTGTGGAGATGAAACAACCACAAACTATAACAGAGCCAATTTTAATAAAAATATCAAATTATTACTGCGGAACAGCCTTTTGCGGCCCTGCCAGAGTGTGTGGTTGTTTTATCTCCACAGTATGCTGAAGCCACGGACGTTTTCTCCAGTTTTTCGTTGATGGACTCTGCGTTTAGCCTTTTACTGGTTATTTATTTGGAATTTCAAGGAAAAAAACATCAACCATTTCCTATGACGCAGCCTTTTCGTTGATGCGCCTAGGTCGTATCGTTGTTTTACATATAACTATTTGAAATTTTTTTGAAAACAATATTTTTCGAGTGCTTTAGGAATAGTTAAATGATTTTAATAGATTACATCTAGTTGACGACGCGGCCTAGGGTATTTTCAGGAGCCACTATTTCTGTTTGGACAATGCCGCCCGTGTAGGGGAAGGAAGCCCGTTGCGGAGAACCGGGAAATGCGGCAAGGAAAAAGATATGATTTTCAGCGCGAGCCGTCGTACGGATATTCCCACCTATTACTCTGAGTGGCTTTGCAGTCGGCTGGAGGCGGGCAGCGTATGCGTACGCCATGATGCGCGCCGCGTCACCCGGTATGTGTTCTCCCGTGAAGCCGTGGACTGCCTTGTTTTGTGGACGAAGAACCCGTTGCCTGTGCTGGGGCGGTTGGCGTTGCTGCGTGGCTGGCCCTGTGTATTCCAATATACGTTGACGGGGTATGGGCGGGATGTGGAACCGGGGCTTCCTGACAAGCTGGAATTGGTCGAAGCTATGAAGCGGCTGTCGGAAGCCTTTGGGAGCGAACGGGTGATCTGGCGGTATGATCCCGTCTTTTTCAGCGAGGCGTATCCTTTTTCGTGGCATATGCGTTGTTTTGAAGCGCTGACGAAGCGGCTTGAGGGGGTTACGCGCATGTGTGTCGTCAGTTTTCTGGATATATACCCGAAGATCCGCCGCCGGATACCGGCCCTTGGGCTTTGCGGGGGCAGCGGGCAGGCTCGGAAGGCGCTGCTTGCCGCGTTTGTTGCGATGGCGGAGCGCAGGGGGATACGGCTTTCCCTGTGCGCAGAGGATGTGGACGCCTCCGGTGTCATCCATGCGGGCTGCGTCAGCCGTGGGCTTGTCGAGCGGGCAGCAGGATGCCGCCTTGATGTCCGCCCTTCGCAGCAGCGGGAAGGGTGCAGGTGCGTGGCCAGTGTGGATGTCGGCGCATACGGCACTTGCGGGAACGGATGCCTTTATTGCTACGCCAATCAGGATGGCGTCCCCGTGGGGCGGGGCTCGGCGCTGCATGATCCCGCTTCGCCGCTGCTTGTGGGGAGGCTTTCCCCTGACGATGAGGTGACGGAGCAGCGTTGCGCCAGCCTGAAGAGCCGCCAGTTATCCTTGTTGTAATGGAAAGGAAGGCAACGGGAGGGGGCGTTTTTGTTTGTGTTGAGCCAATCCGTTTGCACTGCGGACGGGGCCATGGGCTTTTGCCGGATGCCGAAGGATTGCGGAATGGCTGGAGATAAGCGCACCATCGGTTAAGGCAGGATGAAGACGTCCTCTGGGGGAAGGGGTTCAAAAAGGGAAGTAGGCCAAAGCGAACCATGCTATGCGGAAGCCATAAGGAGTTCATATGCTGTGTTTTCGGGAAACCGCCTTTGGACGGGTGGGCATAGAAGACAAAGAGGGGTTCATCACGCGCCTTTACCTGCCGGAGCGGAGTGATGCCGTTTCGGAAGGCCCTGAAACGCCGCTGCTGGGTGAGGCGTTTGCGCAGTTGGAGGCGTATTTTTCCGGTCGGCGCAAAGCGTTTGACTTGCCGTTGCGGTTTGAGGGGACGCCTTTTATGAAACGGGTTTGGCAGGCCCTGTGTACGGTTCCCTATGCCCATACGGCAAGCTATAAGGATATTGCCGAAGCCATCGGCAACCCGAAGGCTTGCCGTGCCGTGGGCATGGCGAACAACCGCAATCCCATTGCGATCATCGTCCCTTGCCACCGGATCATCGGCAGCACAGGCGCGCTTGTCGGCTACGGCGGCGGGCTGGGCATGAAGGAGCGTTTGCTTGAGCTGGAGCGCAGGTATGGCCCCGCTGACTGATCCGGCGTTCGCCCGGTTGCGTTCCGTGGATCCGGTGCTGGCCGAAGCCGTTGGCGATGCCGTTTTCGAGTTGGAAACGGATCTGTTTACGGCGCTGGCAAGGGGGATTGTGGAAAAGGGGGCATCCGACGCGTTCCCGTTCGCATGGGCATCGTTGGCCGCACGGCTTGGGGAGGTCAGCCCTGAACGCGTGCTTGAGGCTGGCCCGGCGTTGGAGGGCTTCGGGAAGAAGACGGCGAAGGCGTTGCTCGGTGCGGCGAAGGCGGTTCTCTCAGGAAAGATCGGCATGGAGCGCCTTGCCGCCCTGCCCGACGACGAGGCGGTGGGCGTTTTGTGTTCGCTTCGGTGCGTGGATGTACGCCTTGCCGTGCGTATATTGATCGGAGTGCTGCGGCGTCCCGATGTCCTGCGGTTCGACGATGAGGCCGTACGGAGTGGCCTGATGCGGGCGCATGGGCCGCGAAGCTGCACGCGGGAAGGTTTTGAGGCGTTTCGGGCTCGCCACGCGCCGTTCGGCTCGGCGGCGACGCTGTGCCTTTGGGAATGTGGGGAGCGGCTGCGTCCCGTATTCCCATGCGGTGGGGAGGCGCTCGACGCGCTGAAACGCCGGGACAAACGGCTTGGGCGGGTGATCGGACGGCTTGGGGCAATACGGCGCGGGGTGGAGCCGGATTTGTTTACGGCTCTTATTGACAGCGTGATTGCACAGCAGATTTCGGGAAGGGCCGCGCAGACGATTTCCGATCGGCTGCACGGCCTGGTGGGGAACTTTACGCCGCAATCCCTTGCAGAGGTTGATCCCTCACAGATCCAGCAGTGTGGCCTCAGCCAGCGTAAGGTGGGGTATATTCAGGGTATCGCCCGCGAGGCCGCTTCCGGTGCTTTGGATCTGGAGGCCCTGCGCCATGCCCCCGATGAGGAATTGCTCAGGAAGCTTTCGGCCCTCAACGGCATTGGCGTATGGACGGCGGAAATGCTTATGATTTTTTCGCTGTGCCGCCCGGACGTGCTCAGTTGGGGCGATCTGGGCATCCGGCGGGGTATGGCGTTGCTCTATGGGGATCGGGAGTTGACGCGGGAGCGGTTTGAACGCCGCCGAAAGCGCTATTCCCCGTATGGGTCGGTCGCTTCGCTGTATCTTTGGTCGCTTGCGGACATGGAGGAGGCTTTGGCGGTAAGGCTCCCCAGAGCCTGATGCGCTCCGTTTTACGGAAAACGGGCACGGGATTGGCACGGGGAACGTATCTGGAGTTGATCCGTTTTTTTGGGGGGGCTGTGCCATAGAAAATGGTCGGTGCTTTTTCCTTTGGAGTTTCAAAGGATTAACCAGAAAAATACCTTGGGGCGTGTTCACGCTATGCCGAGTTTTGCCAATGGCTGAAGCAGGTTGGAAGGAACATTCAGCATCGCTCGAAAGCTGATATAACTATTTGTAAAAATATGTTTATTCTTTGTTTGTGTGAACAGGCCCTAGGCTGTGTCGTTGGTTTTTATGTAACTATTTGAAATTATTCAAAACAATCTTTTGCAACTTGAAAAGTAGTTAAATGATTTCAATAGATTATATCTAATTAACGACACGGCCTAGTCGTAGATTCCGCCAAGGGGAAAGCCGGATAAAAAGGCCGTATCTTCACCGCACTGTGGAGATGACGCTGTGGAGATGAAACAACCACAATTATGCAGGGCCTTTTCTTTTCGGCCCTTTGGGGGGAACGTGAGGCCCCGCTATGCCGTATGATTTGCCCGCGGTGCGGGGTAATTGGCGATAATACGCCCAAACCTGCATCAGGGATTCGGTTTTGTCCGAGGTGCGGGATGATTGGGGGCAGGTATGGGAGGGGAGGGGCCAAGCATCTGTCTTGGGCGCCTCCCCTTGTCCCTTATTGGGATGAGCGGATCATGTTTCCGATGAGTTCATGCATGGCCTTGTTTCCGGCGAGGATTGACCAGCGCAGAGCAAAGGGCGAGCCGTCCAGATTGGAAACAGTGCCCCCTGCCTCGGTGACGAGCAGCGCGCCTGCGGCCATGTCCCACGGTTTGAGTTCGTCTTCATAAAAAGCGTCGAACCGCCCGCAGGCCGTCCATGCGAGATCCAGCGCCGCGGCCCCGCAGCGCCGCACACCTTGGCAAGAAGACAGCACGGGGCGTATTCGCTTCAGGATTTCATCCACGCGGCGGGCTATTTCATAAGGAAAGCCAGTAGCTACAAGGGCATTCTCGCAGGCCGCCACGGATGAGACGCTGATGCGCTCCCCGTTGCGCCATGCCCCTTTCCCTTTTTCCGCAATATAGCATTCACGGAGCAGCGGCGCGTTGATGATGCCGAGCACGGTTTCCCCGTTCAGGCGGTAGGCCACGGAGGTGACAGTCAGGGGCAGGCCGTGGGCAAAGTTGGTTGTGCCGTCCACGGGATCGATGATCCAGCAGGTATCCGGCAGCCTCAGATCTTCCGCGCTTTCTTCAGCGAGGAACCCGGCGCCGGGCGTCAGGGCCGCAAGGCGTTCTTTCAGGAATGCCTCCACAGCAATGTCGGTTTCGGTTACGAGATCGATGCGCCCCTTATGGCGGATAGTGTGGGGATGGGCATGGTTGGCGCTGATGATGGCGCCGCTTTCCTCGACGATGGCAAGGGCTTGTAAGGCCAATGATGAAAGCTGTTCTGTCATGGTGGTGAACGATCCGAAAAAAGTTGAAGGGACAGGGGGAAAGGTACGCTGGAACCGGCCCGAACGGAAGGGCTGGAGAGGGCCGGCGGCTCTCAGGCGGCTTTCCTCAAAACAGGTTGTAGGGAGGGAGGCTGCGCCGAAGGTGGAAGTTTTTTTCACCTTAACCCGGCTATTAATCCAAGAACCCGGCTATCAATCCAAGGTGCTAGGGGACATGCACCTTTTCGATGATTCCTAAAAATTCATTTTGAATTTCATAGAGTTGAAATTGCGTCTTTCATTGCAAAAGTGAATGCCGTCCGCTTAGGGGGACGGGGCTTTCCCCTAGGGCATGTTCATACCATGCTTAATTTTCCCCATGATTAAAGCGTGTTAAAAACGGCATCGCTCAAAAATGAGGACAACTGTTTGTAAAAATATGTCTATTCTCTGTCTGTGTGAACGGCCCTTAGGCTAGGCCATTATTTTAAAGGCTCTGTTATAGTTTGTGGTTGTTTCATCTCCACAGTACCTTGAAAATACAGCCTTTTTCTCCTATTTTTCCCCTTGGCGGGATCCACGGCTAAGGCATTTTTCGTTTATCCATTTGGAATTTCAAGAAAAAAACATCAACCATTTTCTATAACACAGCCATTTTAAAGCTGTATCATAGAAACCGGTTGATGCCTTATTTCTTGAAATTCCAAAGAAATAACCAATAAAATCCCTAATCATGGAGCCCATCCCATACTGTCGGGTGGTGCTGTCCGCCTAGATAAAATTCCCAGTCATGGAGCCCATCAGCGGAAAAATTTGAGAAAAAGTATATTTTCAGTATGTTGATGGGACAAAACAACCATACGCTATGACAGAACCTGTTTAAATATAATTATTTGAAATTATTGAAAATATTTTTGTAGCTTGAAAAAATAATCAAATAATTTCAAAATATTATATTTCATTGATGGCACGGCCTAGTCGGGAGGATGCGGCTAGGGGCGTTTGGGTTTTGAAATATCGCAAAACATACGATGCGCGACACGGCAGCCTGCCTTGCACCCACGCCTAGGCTGTTGCCCGATGCGCAGCGCGGCAAACCCACATCAGCGGCGTAATGGCTCCAAGGAAAAACGGGGCCGGGGCTTGCAGGAAAACGGCAGGGAACGAATGTGTCCCACTCATCCCGTTGTTGCTCCTGCACGCTTCGCCGCGAACAGGGGGGCGAAAGCTCTGGAAGAGAGGCCGCTTGCCCTGTTTGGGGAGGGCTCGTTCCCTTTGGCTGGAGGCCCCTCCCCGGAACTACGGCCTTTCAAAGCTCATTTGCCCCCGCTGGGCAGGCAGCGCTTGCAGGGGGTGTATCCGCTGCTGCGGGCCTCTTCAATGGATTTGAAACGTACCGTGCAGGCCTTGCAGTTGAAGTAACGGCAGCCGGATGCGTGGAATATCCGGGTCTTGGCGTTGCCGCTGTAGGCGGATGCGGCGGTTTGGGCGGGGGCAGGCGCTTCCTTGGCGGGGGATTGGGCCGGAGCGGCAAAGGCCGGAACGGTGAGCAGGAGCGCGGCGGCCAGGGATGGAATGATGGCGGATAAGCAGGATCGCATAAGGGCCTCCCGATGTTTGACGATGGCGTGTGCTTTCTTTTGTCAGAAAAATAAGAGACAGGGAAGAAGGTTTGTGCTTAGTTTTTCCGGGGAATGGCGCGCGGCTGCAAAAGCGGTGGAAACTTGCCGGAAAACGGGGGGCAAAAAACATGCTATTCCACGGATATTGTTATGAAAAAACGTATGTTGACAAGTATGGAAAATTTTTCTAGCCTCGCCTGATGAACATGCCTAGTATCAAAATACGCGCTGGCCTGTGGCTTTTGTTGTTGACGGGCCTTATTCTCGTGGGGTGTGCTCCCAAACAGCGGGCGGTTGACGGTTCGTTTGCCTTTGGGGACGGCTACGGGGATCTGATTGGGCCCGCTCGTTCGGCTATGACCCCGGAAGAGCGGTTTGCCTACGATTACCGTTCTGCGGCGGTGGCGCGTATGCAGGATGAGGGGGTTCCCTTCTCGAACGTGCACCTTGTCGAGCGCGCCAAGACGGCTATTGGTACGCCGTATGTTCGCGGCGGAACCAGCATGTCGGGGTTCGACTGTTCAGGTTTCGTGCAATGGGCCTATAAAAACGTCGGGGTTTCGCTCCCGCGTACCGCGCGGGAACAGTCCGTGCTGGGTACGCCTATTGATTCCGATGAAATGGAAGCCGGAGATATTGTGGCTTTCAGGCATCCCCGGCGTGGGTATCATACGGGGATATACATCGGGGACGGCAAATTCATCCACAGCCCCCGGCGCGGCAAGAGCGTGGAAATCACCTCGCTCAGCAATCCTTATTTCAGTTCGACGTTTCTCGGCGCCCGCCGCGTGAGCCTTTCGGAATCCGATGCCGAAGCCGCGCGGAAACTGATGGCGCTGTACGAATCCCGCTCTTCCCGGCTCCACCGGACGGCTTCCGACGCGGCGCTTTCACAGAACAAGTCCAAGCAGGCTGTCTCCAAATCCCAGAAAAAAAGCAAGCAGACGCTTTCGTCCAGCCGGGCCAGCTCGAAGCACAAGGCTGTTTCCAGCAAAAAGCGGACGACGGTAGCCTCAAAGAAAGCGGCGGCTAAGACGTCTGTGGCAAGCAGCAAGAAATATTCCACGAAAAAGCAGGTTGCTCAGAAGCGTTCTTCGCAGAAAAAGAAAGCTTCCGTAGCGCAGAAGAAATCCACAGCGCAGAAGAAGTCTGCTTCCAAGGCAAAGGCAAAATAGCGTTTTGCCGCTGCGGAAGCGATATGTTGGAAAAGCCCCGATTCGTTCGGGGCTTTTTTATTGTGGGAATGAGGGGCTTCCGTTGCGGGAACCTGTTGAAGAACGGGAAAAAACACGATAGAGCAAAATAAAACAGAGATGCGTTGGAGGCCGGAGCGGTTCCCGTAAGGAGCCTGAAGCCCCTGCGTGTTGGCGATGCGGAAAGGGTACTGGGGCCGCGCGGAAGCGCGTTGCCGGCATGGTATTCATTTTGAGGAGGGCATATATGAAACGCTTTTTGAAAATGCTGGGGGCATTCGTCCTTTGTATGGGGCTGTTGGCCAGCCCTGCGCAGGCTGAAAAATTTGTGGTGGGATTTCAACCATATGATACGATTTCCTATCAGGCCATCATCAACGCCGAACTGGGGCTTTGGAAGAAATATACGCCGGAAGGGACGGAAATCGAGTTCCACCCCGCCGTGCAGGGGACGGTCGTCGCCAACAATATGCTGGCTGACAGGGCTCAGATCGGCTACATGAGCATCATGCCCGCCGCCGTGCTGTGCGTGCGCGCCAAAGGCAAGGTCAAGATGGTGTCCACGACGGATATGTCCGAGGGTACCCGCTGCTCGCTTATTTTGGTGCGCAAGGATGCACCGGACTTTAAGGACAATGAGGCGCTGGCCCGCTGGCTTGACGGGAAGGTCATCGCCGCCCCCAAGGGAAGTGCCTCTGATCAGTATATGCGCCGTTTTTTTGAGAAGTATAACGTGAAGCCCGCCGAATACCTGAACCAGACCATTGAAGTCATTTCCACGAATTTCCGTGCGGGAAAGCTTGATGCGGCGTCGCTTTGGGAGCCTATGCTCTCCGGGCTGGCTTCCGAGGTGGGCGAAGGCGCAGGGAAGATTGTCGCCGATGGCTCAGCCTGTGACAACGAGGATCTCGGCATCGTGGTCATGCGTTCTGATTTTATGGAGAAACACCCCAAGGTTGCCGAGGGTTATCTTCGTTCGGATCTGGAAGCCCAGTTGTTCATGCTGAACCCCGACAACTGGGAGAAGGTCACCAACATGGTTTCCCAGTACGCTATGGGCGTTCCCAAGCGGGTGCTGTGGTATTCCGTGTTCGGCAAGGTTCCGGCCAATTCTTCCAATCCTGTCCGCGCGTGGATGAACTTCTACTTCGGGAAGCGTGAGAAGGCGAACATTGATGAAGTGGTGGCGTTCCTTCATCAGGAAGGGATCATCAACGTCGATAAGCTCCCCGAAGGGAGTGTGGACGACAGCCTGACCCGGAAAGTCTTCAAGGCCTCAGGCCATAAGCCCGCCGCTCCGGGCGCGGCCCTTGGCGTCATTGAGGGGAAGAGCGCGGCGGATTGCCCTTTCAAGGATTAGCTGCCTGCTAAGCCCCAAAGCAATGAAGGCCCATCGGCATTTTTCTGTGCCGATGGGCCTTTTCCTGTTTTTATAGGTTGTTATGGTGCGGTAATGTTTTTATGGCGCTCCGCTTGTTCCTTTTGTTTCAATAAAGGGGGGATTTTCCCCTTAAAAATGGGGAAAATCGTGGGGCGCAAGGCCCATTCCGGCCCTGGCGGATGTCATGTTGTCCATATTTTCTTGAAATAAAAATGAAAATGCTTTGAGAGGGCGGTGGGGCGGAAAGGGGGAGGGCTGGAAGGTGGTGAAAGGGGGCCGTTTCAGAACGGTTGTGGCGGGGGAAAAAGCATAATTTCACAACTTTTTTAAAATATTTTTTTTGACCTGATAATATGTTGATATTATAATTTATTTTTGCTTATATACTACCAAGTGGTATGAAATCAATGCGAGTTTTGGGGAGTACGTATAGGAAGTATTTTAATGTTTTCAATGGGTTCTGGATCGTTCATGCAATATGCCAAAATCACTTGTAAACTGTGGAATGTAGACATTTGGGGTATGCCCAAAAAGTTGATTGCGTACTCAATTTTGGTACATTTTTTGATGAACGAGGGGGGGCTTCCCTTTTTTTCGCGGGTTGGTGTATACCGAACTCATACCCGTTGGTGGGAATACTTTTTTTCACGTAAGGAGACGTGTGATGAAAAAGTACTGTACACTTGTAGCTGCCCTCTTGGCTTCCTCGTGCATGGTTCTCGGCATGACCAATAATGCGCGAGCTGAAAAACCGCTTACCTTGCGCCTTGGCCACCCCATGGCTCCGGGCAACAACGTGACCGTCGGTTATGAGAAGTTTAAGGAGCTCGTCGAAAAGAAGAGCAACCGGAAAATCCGCATTCAGCTCTTCCCCAACTGCCAGCTCGGCAGCGACCGTGTGACCACGGAAGCGGCACAGGCCGGGACGCTGGATCTGTCCTCCAGCTCCACGCCGAACCTTGCGAGCTTCTCGAAAGCCTACATGGCTATCGACCTTCCCTATGTGACCTCCCCCGCCAATCAGGAAAAGCTTTACAAGGCCCTCGATGAGGGTGAACTCGGCAAGGCCCTTGATAAGGTTGCCGAGAGCATCGGCCTGAAGACCATCATGTTCAGCGAATTCGGCTACCGCAACTTCACGTCTTCCAAGAAGCCCCTCAAGGAAGTCAAGGATCTCATGAACCTGAAGGTGCGTACGACCGACTCCCCCGTTGAAGTGGCCGTCGCCACCGAACTGGGCATGAACCCCGCTCCCGTGGCGTGGGGTGAAACCTACACCGCCATCCAGCAGGGCACCGTTGACGCCGAAGGCAACACCTTCTCGCTGCTGAATGACGCCAAGCACACCGAAGTGCTCAAGTACGCCATGAACTCCGAGCACAACTATTCCATGCACATCCTGCTGATGAACAAGAAGAAGTGGGACAGCCTGACCCCCGAACAGAAGCAGATCATCACTGAAGCGGCGAAGGAAGCCACCGCGTGGCAGCGCGTCGAATCCGTGAAGCTCGAACAGAAGGCTTGGGATGCGTTTAAGGCCAAGGGCATCGAAATCACGATGCTGACGCCCGAACAGCGCAAGGAACTGTATGACAAGACCGCTCCCGTGCGTGAACAGTTCGCCAAGGAAATCCCGGCCGAGCTGCTCCAGCTGATCGCCGATACCCAGAAGTAAGTCCTTTGATGCTCGGCCTGCGGCATGTTTTTGCCGCAGGCCGGCTCTTTTCCTCTTACACCACAGGAATCTCGCATGGAAAAGACCAACGCTTCCAAGCAGGGCGTACTGCACTGGCTCGATGAAAACTTTGAAAAGATGTTCCTCGTCACCGGCCTGCTGTCCATTACCCTGTTCATCACATGGCAGGTTATCTACCGCTACATCATCACGCAGTTCATCGAGCGCGCCGGTGCCGCCGTATGGACTGAAGAAATTTCCCGTTACATCTTTATTTGGATTTCCTATCTCGCCCTGAGCATTGCCATTAAAAAGCGTTCGTCCATCAGGGTGGACATGCTCTACGATCATCTGCCTCCGCGTTTGCAGCAGATCAGTTGGGTCGTGGTCGAGGTGCTGTTCCTCATCCTGACGGCCACCATCGCCTACTACGGCTGGGGCCAGATCGAACGCCTTCAGGAATATCCCCAGCATACCACGGCCCTGCGCATCCCCTTCCTGATTCCTTATCTGATTCTGCCTTTCGGCTTCGGCCTCATGTGCTTCCGCCTGCTCCAGTCCCTCTATAAGCAGGCCAAGGTTTGCGGGCTGGTGGATACGCTGATCGGCCTCGTAGCGGTTTTCGTCATCGCCTCGCCGGTCATTTTCTGTGAGTACATCGAACCGCTGCCCGCGCTGTTCGGTTATTTCATCGTGATGTGCGCCATCGGCGTGCCCGTGGCTATCAGCCTCGGCCTGTCCACGCTGGCGACCATCATCTGCGCGGATACCCTTCCTATCGAATACATGGCTCAGGTGGCCTTTACGTCCATCGACAGCTTCCCCATTATGGCCATCCCGTTCTTCATCGCGGCTGGCGTGTTCATGGGTGCGGGCGGGCTTTCCCACCGCCTCTTGTCCCTTGCTGACGAAATCGTCGGCGGCACTTACGGCGGCATCGGCCTGACCGCCATTGTGACGTGCATGTTCTTCGGCGCGATCTCCGGTTCCGGCCCCGCTACCGTGGCGGCCATCGGCGCGCTCACCATCCCCGCGATGGTGGAACGTGGTTATGACAAGTATTTCTCCGCCGCACTCGTTGCGGCCGCCGGTTGCGTGGGCGTCATGATCCCTCCGAGCAACCCCTTTGTGGTGTACGGCATCTCCGCGCAGGTCTCCATCGGCGACCTGTTCATGAGCGGCATCGTGCCGGGCGTCTTGGTGGGTGCCGTGCTGATGGGCTACTGCTATTGGTATTCCCGCAAGCAGGGCTGGAAGGGGCAGGAGAAAGTCCGCAACTCCCAGACGCTCATGCGCGCGGCATGGGAAGCCAAGTGGGCGCTCATGGTTCCGGTCATCGTGCTCGGCGGCATCTACGGCGGCATCATGACCCCGACCGAGGCCGCGGCCATCGCCGCTTTCTACGGCCTGATTGTTGGCCTGTTCCTGTATAAGGAAATGGATTTCAAGTGCCTTATCGACTCCTGCATTGAGTCCTGCGAGACGTCCGCCGTCATCATCGTGCTGATGGCTATGGCGACCTTGTTCGGGAATATCATGACCATTGAGGACGTGCCCGGAACCGTGGCCCGCGCCATCCTGAGCTTCTCCGAGAACAAGTTCGTCATCCTGATGCTCATCAACATACTCCTGCTCATCGTCGGCACGTTCATGGAGGCGCTGGCGGCCATCGTCATCCTTGTGCCTATCCTCCTGCCCATCGTGACGGGCGTGGGCGTGTCGCCGCTGCATTTCGGCGTCATCATCGTGGTCAACCTTGCCATCGGCTTCATCACGCCGCCCGTGGGCGTGAACCTCTTCGTGGCCAGCGGTGTTGCCAAGGCGAAGCTCGAAAACATTGCGGCTCAGGCTCTGCCCATGATCGCCCTGATGATTCTCGTCCTGCTTGTTTGTACCTATATCCCTGAAGTTCCGCTGATTCTGGTGGGCGGCTCCCACTAGGCGTTTCTTTAGCGGTTTGACCTGTGGAAAAAGGGAGTCCTTGGGGGCTCCCTTTTTTTGCGTGTGGCGGGAAGAGGGGAAGGGCGGGGGAGGGAAGAGGGAAACTTTCTGAGGAAAGTTTCCCTCTTCCCTCCCCCGAACCCCCTCCCATCTCCTTTCAAAGACTTTTGACTGGTGGGGAGGCCGCGCGGCGGGAGTTCGGTTCAGCGGAAGGGGAAAAGTGGGGGACGCCCGGAAGGCGGAGGTTCAGCTTTTTTGGGGGGCCGCCGCCAAAGGTGCCGTTTGGGGTGGAATGTTCCTTTTGTAGGAACTTTCCCTGCCTGCATGGGATTATTCAAAATGCCTCAACCGCAGATTTCGACAAGGGGGAACTTTCCCTGCACGCGTGGGGTATTCCGGAAAGCTGCGCAAATAGGGCGAGGATGTCAGAATTTTCCCTGCCCGTGGGGGCTTTATTGCCGAGCGTGCGGGGCTCAACCAGACCGTATGGCTTTCCCCGCTCGTGTGGGCTTTGTTCATGAGTGCTTCACCAAGATCTAGGTCGTGTCGTCATTTTGTATGTAACTAATTGAAATTATTTTGAAAAAGTCTTTTTTATAGCTTGAAAATAGTTAAATAATTTCAAGATATTATATTTAATTAACGACACAACCTAGCAGATTGAAATTTTTTTGTCAGCGTGGGCGTTGTCTTCCTCCGCTTCCGAGCGTACCCGCTCGATGAGAACCTTACTCGCCCGCGTGGGTTTTGTTTTGTATCCACTCAAAAGATGGGATTGCTCGAAAGAATGTTCCTCGCCTGTGTGGGCATTGTCGTGTCCCGCTAGGGAATGTTCCTTTTGCAGGGAGCTTTCTTAAAAAAAGCTATATTATAAAAAATGGCTGATACTTTCTTGACGTTTCAGAAGAGTAACCAAGAGAATGCCTCAGCCATAGAGCCTGCCAACAAAAAATTGGATAAAAAGGCTGTGTTTTTACCATACTCTGGAGATGAAACAGCCATATGTTGTGACAGGGCCTTTCAAGAAAGAAGGTATCAGCCGTTTCTATGATACAGCCTAAATTTTTTGTTGTGGGGTACACGGGCGGAAAGGCTGGAGAAAAGGGCCGTGCCGTATCTTCACTAAGACTGTGAAGATGAAGCAATCGCATTGTGCGGCAGGGTCAGCATGTTTGGGGAAGGTGTGGATTGTACTGGCGGGGGGGGAAGGGAGGGAAAGCGTGGGAACTTTCTTTAGTTGGGAAGGTTTTCCTCCCTTCCCCATATTCCCGCTCAGGTGGAATCAATCGAGGCTATTTTCCGGGGCATTCACCGTTGTAATGAAAAGTCGCAGTTCAGTTATTTGAAATTCAAAATGAATTTTTTGAAAATCGTCGAAAGGGTGAAGGTCTCTAGTTTCCGGCCTTGGCGTTGGGGAAGAAGAGCTGTTTGCCTTCAAGCTGGAAATTGGCGATGGCCTTCTGGGTTTCGGGGCTGATCCACCAGTTGATGAACTTCTTGGCGGCCTCCTGCTTGACCTTGGGGCACTTGGCGGGGTTGACCATCATGACGCTGTACTGGTTCAGGAGGGCCTTGTCGCCTTCGACGAGGATTTTCAGGGGGGCATTTCCCTGAGCGGCGGCATTGTACTTGATGTAGGTGCCGCGGTCGGTCACGGTGTAGCCGTCTTTTTCGGCGGCGATGCGGATGGTGGCCATCATGCCTTGGCCTGCGTCAATATACCATGTGGCGTCCTTGCCGGGCACTTCCATGCCGGCGACTTTCCAGAGCTGCTTTTCGGTGTTGTGCGTGCCGGAGTTGTCGCCGCGGCTCACAAAGGGGATCTTTTTTTCGGCGAAGGTCTTCAGGGCGGCGGGGATGTCCTTGCCCTTGACGCCTGCCGGGTCGGCGGCGGGCCCGATCAGCACGAAATCGTTGTACATCACCTGATGGCGGTCTACGCCGAAGCCGTCGGCCACGAATTTTTCTTCAAGGGCGGGGGCGTGTACGAGCAGCACGTCGACGTCGCAGTCCTTGCCGTGGGCGAGGGCTTTGCCCGTGCCTACGGAAATCCATTTCAGGTCGATGCCCGTGTCCTTTTTGAAGATGGGCTGGAGGTATTCCAGAAGGCCGGTATCCTGCGTGCTGGTGGTGGTCGCCATCATCAAGGTTTCGGCGTTGGCCATCTGGGGCAGCAGCAGAAGGGAAAGGACGAGGAAGGCTCTGAGCAGACGCATTGAAAAACGCTCCTTGCAAAAGGTTGTGCCGTGCGGCAGTCACGAATTTGAACGTAATCGTTTCGAGTATGCTCCGCCTTGCCCCTAAAATCAAGGCGGGTGCGCAATGGGACTGCCAAGTCCGGGAAAAAGGATGGAAGTCGGCAACCGGTTGTCCGGCTTGACAGAATCCATATCAATTGAGTAGGAAAGTCGCCATACCTTTATCGCTGCGAAGGAGTGTTTTCCGTGCCTATCAAGATTCCTGAAGATTTGCCTGCCCGCCCGATACTGGAAGGCGAAAACATTTTTGTCATGACGGAAGGCCGCGCCAACCGTCAGGATATCCGGCCTCTGGAGATCGCCATCGTCAACCTGATGCCGACCAAGATCGCCACGGAAACGCAGTTGCTGCGTCTGCTCGGCAATACGCCCCTGCAGGTGAACGTGACGCTTCTGCGGGCTGAGGGGCACGAATCCAAAAATACCGCACCGCAGCATCTTGAGCGTTTTTATAAGACGTTTTCGCAGGTGCGCGACAGTTCATTCGACGGCATGATCATCACCGGTGCGCCGGTGGAACAGCTCGCCTTTGAGGAAGTGGACTACTGGGACGAGCTCGTCGGCATCATGGACTATGCGAAAAAGCATGTGCACGCTACATTATATATATGCTGGGGTGCGCAGGCGGGGCTGTACCATCATTACGGCATCCCGAAGTATGGGCTTCCGCGCAAGCTTTCCGGCATTTTCAGCCATACCATCAATGATCCTACGAACCAGTTGTTCCGGGGGTTCGACGATGTGTTCCATGCGCCGCACTCCCGGCATACCGAAGTCCGAAGCGAGGACATCGCCAAGATCCCCTCGCTGGAGATTTTGGCCGAGTCGGATGAGGCCGGGGTGCTTGTGGCCGGTACGCTCGATGGGCGGAGCATGTTCATCACCGGGCATCTTGAATACGACCGGGATACGCTGGATGCCGAGTATCGGCGGGATGTGGCCAAGGGCTTGGAAATCGCGCCTCCGGCACATTATTACCCCGAAGACGATGCGACGCGCCCCCCGCTGGTCAGTTGGCGGGCCCATGCCCATTTGTTCTATTCCAACTGGCTGAACTACTGCGTGTATCAGGCGACGCCATACCGCCTTGACGATATTCCCGCAGACAGGGTTTAAGTGCCGCCGGAAAAACGGGGATGGTCAGGCTGCGCTGCGCGGATAGGATTGGCGCGTCGGCGTATCCCGTGTGCCGGGTCGGTAGGAAGCGCCGCACGGAGGGTTGCCGGGCCTGGGCGGTTCGGGATGGGGAAACGGCTTTCAGCCGGGACGCATCCGAGGCGTTTGGAACGGCTGCGGAGAGCTTTTTTAAGGGGGATGCCGCCCGGTATGTGCGGGGAAGCCTCCATAAGAGAGTATGGGGAGTACCATTGCCGGATGCCGTCCGGCATGTGCGGGGAAGCCCGCGGCGGGACGCCTCAGGGGATTTTCCCAAAACGACGGTTCCGGCTTGATGCCGGGTATGGAGGACGATAATGCCTGTCCGTTTTGAAACGCTCGCCGTCCACGGCGGGCAGTATCCCGATCCTACGACGCTGTCGAGGGGAGTCCCGGTCTACCGGACCAGCAGCTACCTCTTCAAGAATGCGGAGCACGCCGCCAAGCTCTTTGGCCTTGCCGAACAGGGCAATGTTTACGGGCGGCTTGGCAACCCCACGCAGGCCGTGCTGGAAGAACGCATGAGCCTGTTGGAGGGTGGTGCCGGGGCGTTGGCTTCGGCGTCGGGCACGTCCGCCATTTTTTCGGCGATCGTCAATCTGGCGAAGCAGGGGGACGAAATCGTCTCGGCAAACAACCTGTACGGCGGGACGTTCACCCTGTTCAACGACATCCTGCCCCAGTTCGGGATCACCGCTCGGTTTGTGAAGCCGCAGGATTTTGACAAGATGGAAGCCGCCGTCAACGGGCGGACGCGCGCTTTATACGTGGAGGCCATCGGCAACCCCGCGCTGGATGTCGTGGATCTGGATGCGGTGTCCGCCATCGCCAAACGGCATGGGCTGCCCTTGATTGTAGATGCGACCTTCGCCACGCCGTACCTGTTTCGCCCCCTTGAGCATGGCGCCGATATTGTAGTGCATTCATTGACGAAATGGCTTGGTGGGCACGGTACGGCTCTCGGCGGCATCGTCGTGGACGGCGGCACCTTCAACTGGAGGGACAGCCGTTTCTCTCTGTACGCCGAGCCGGATGCCAGCTACCATTGCCTGCGATGGGGGTATGATCTGCCGGAAGGGTATCCGCCGTTCATCACGCGGATGCGGCTGGTTCCCCTGCGGAACCTCGGTGCCTGCATTTCGCCTGACAATGCGTGGATGATCTTGCAGGGGCTGGAGACCCTGCCGCTGCGCATGGAGCGGCACTGCGCCAATGCGCTTGAGGTCGCCCGCCATCTCAAGCGGCACCCGAAAGTGGCGTGGGTTCGTTATCCGGGGCTGCCCGACGATCCCGCCCATGCGGTGGCTTGCCGTATGCTGCGCAATGGGTTCGGGGGCATGGTCGTTTTCGGGATCCGGGGCGGGCAGGCTGCTGGCCAGCGGTTCATCGAAAAACTCGGCCTCTTTTCGCATCTTGCCAACGTGGGCGATGCCAAGAGCCTTGCGCTCCATCCCGCGAGCACAAGCCACGCGCAGCTCAGCGAGGAACAGCAGCGTGACGCGGGGCTGCCGCCGGAACTGATCAGGTTGTCCATCGGTATCGAACACATCGACGACATTCTTGAGGATCTCGATCAGGCTCTCAGGGAGATCTGAGCCGGGCCGGAGGGTGTGGTCTTTGAGGGGGGGAAAGCATGCGTTATTCGACTCGCACCCGATACGGGCTCCGCTTTTTGATCAATTTGGCGGCACGGCCTGCGGGCTCCTGTGTGCAGTTGGCGGAAATCGCCCGCGAGGAAGGCGTTTCCGTCAAGTATCTCGAACAGATCGTCCGCGTCTTGCGGCCTGCGGGCATTTTGCGTTCCGCCCGCGGGGCCAAGGGAGGCTATGCGCTTGCGAAATCCCCGGACGCCATTTGTATGGACGAAGTGTTTGAGCATCTGGAAGGGCACATCTCCCCGGTGGAGTGCCTGCACGGGGCAAAAAGCTGTGAACGGGAAGGCGCCTGCCCCACGCGGTGGTTTTGGAGGGATCTGGATGAGCACATGCGGGTATTCCTCAAGGGCATGACGCTTGCCCGTTTTGTCGAGCGGGAACGGGTCATGAAAGCGGGAAAAGGCGTTTTTCCTGTGGACATGGATGGCCCGGCGTGCTTTCATGCGCGGCATCGGACGCTGCCGGAGGGCGGCGGGAAGGCATGACGGAGCGGAAAATGAAAGACGGATTCTGGATGCTGCTGTGCTCGGCCTGTCTCTTGTTGTCGGCGCAGTCGGTGCAGGCGAGGGGGCTGACGGCGCTGGATATTTTTGCCCAGTTGCCGATCACCCTGTTTGAAAACACGCCGGAGGGCCTTTCCGAAGAGGAAAAGCTCCGGCTGATCGAACAGGGGGAGAGCGAATTTTGGGAGGTGGAGCGGTTCGACGCCGATCGCCTCGTGCTGGTATCGCGGCCTTTTGGCGAAACGCGGGTGGGGCTGCGTGTCTTCCGGGGAGGGGATAGGCTGCTTGCCGCGCTGGGGACGGACGGGGGCGCCATGTGTGCCCTTGAGCTCTGGGAGGAAGACGCCACCGGTGGGTTCGTGCCGGCCAACCCTCCGGACGATCCGCAGCTTTCCGATTTTTTGGCTCCGGGGCAGCGGCTTGCGGCGGATGTGTCTCCGGCGTTCATGTTCTGCCTTGAAGATGACGGACTGGACGCGCGCCCGCTCTTCTGGGGGCCTGCGGGCCTCGTCGACGTGCCTGTGGGCAAGTCCGTGCGTTATGTCTGGAAGTCGGGGGCGTTTGAAAAAACGGTGTCCGACAAGCCCGAATAGCTTGTGCTGTGCGGATTTCCGTACTTGCCAAGCTTGAATAGACGCTATAGTATATGGATTTCGTGGCCCTAGCCGTAATTATGGGCCTTTTCGCTTGTCTTTAACCCCTTTTTGCCTCAGGAGGCCTCATGTTTGCTTCTGTTGCTCATGCGATGGGTACGGCCGGTGCCGGTCAGGCTGGCGGCGCTGACGCCCTCATGCAGTTTGTTCCTCTTATCGCCATGCTCGCCATCTTCTATTTCCTGCTCATCCGTCCCCAGCAGAAACGCGCCAAGCAGCATAAAGCCATGCTGGAAGCCCTGAAGAAGGGTGATCAGGTTCTGACCACCGGCGGCCTCGTGGGCCGTATCGTGGACATCGACGGCGACATCCTTTCCCTTGATCTCGGCAGCACCACGGTCAGCGTCGGCCGCGCCTATGTCGTGAGCGTGATGGATCTCCGTTCCAAGGCCGTGAAGGAAGAGAAATAGGTTCTTTTGCTTTGCCGGCAGGCATGCGCTCCGTCGATCCCGGCGGGCGTATGTCTGCCTTTCTTCATTTTATGCGCGGAGCGTTCCGCGCCGTATGGCCCCATCGGGGAAAACAGGGGCCGTACGCATAACGACAGTGCAGATCCGGCCGGGGGGCGGGCGGATGGGCCGAATCTGATGCTCTCAGGGGAACACCATGAAATCGTTGAGTTGGCGGATAGTCGTCTCGTTGCTGGTTCTGTTGGCCAGCATCGCCTATGTGTTGCCGAGCCTGCCGGGTGTCGGCGGATCGTCTTTGGGCAATCTGCTGCCGGACGCGCGGATAAGCCTCGGGCTTGACTTGAAGGGCGGGATGCACCTGACCCTTGGCGTGGAAGTGGACAAGGCCGTAAGCAATTCCCTTTCGCTGACCGGGCAGGAGCTGCGCGCTCAGGCTTCCGAAAAGGGGATTACCGTCCTGCGCTCGCGTCTGACCCCGGACGGCCGTCTTGAATTTTTGCTGCCCAGGGCCGAGCAGCGGAACGAGCTTGAAGAGCTGCTCTCCAAGGATTTTTCGCAGCTTGCCGTTGATTCGCCCACGCAGGTGGAAGGTGGGGGGCTGCGTTTTACGGCGGCCTTTACGCCTGCCGCCAAAGCGAAGATCGAGGAAATGGCCCTTGATCAGGCTGTCCGCACCATCCGTAACCGTATCGACCAGTTCGGCGTCGCAGAGCCGGATATCCGCAAGCAGGCCGATTTCCGCATCCAGATCCAGTTGCCCGGCCTGACCGATTCCAAGCGCGCCATCCAGCTTGTGGGCCAAACCGCCCAATTGACGTTCCACCTTGTGCGCGACGACGTGAACCCGCAGGGGATCCTGCCTCCCGGTGTGGCCCTGTTCCCTATGGTGACCGTCCGTCCTGACGGCTCCACTTCCGAAAGCATGATCGCGCTGGACAAGGAGCCCCTCATGACCGGCGAGGACGTGGCTGATGCCCGTCCCACCTTCGACAACCGCGACAACAAGCCGAGCGTCGGCCTTTCCTTCAACTCGCGCGGCGCGGCCATGTTCGAGCGCATTACCGGGGAGCACATCCATAAGCGTATGGCCATCGTGCTTGACGGCAAGGTGCACAGCGCCCCCACCATCCAGAGCCGCATCGGCGGCGGCAAGGCGAGCATCACCGGCAGCTTCACGCCCAACGAGGCGCAGGATCTCGCCATCGTGCTGCGCGCGGGCTCGCTTCCCGCGCCCGTGACTGTGCTTGAAGAGCGTACGGTTGGCCCCTCCCTTGGGAAGGAATCCATCGAGAGCGGCATTTTGGCCGCTGTGGTGGGCGGCATCGCCGTCATGGTTGTGATGCCGTTGTACTACGGGATGGCCGGGTTGCTGGCCGACGTCATGCTGGTCTTTACCATCACCATGCTCATGGCTGGGCTGGCCGCGTTCGGCGCGACCCTGACCCTGCCGGGCATTGCGGGCATCGTGCTGACCATCGGCATGGCCGTGGACGCCAACGTGCTCATTTTTGAACGTATCCGCGAAGAGATACGGCAAGGCCTGAAACCGCTTGAGGCCGTGGCCGTAGGTTTTGATCGCGCCACCGTTTCCATTGTGGACTCTAACCTGACTACCATCATTGCCGCCGCTTTTCTCTATCAGTTCGGTACCGGCCCCGTGCGGGGGTTCGCCGTAACCCTGAGCCTCGGTATCGTGGCTTCGATGTTTACGGCTATTTTTGTTTCGCGCACGGCGTTCGGGCTGTGGCTTGGTGGAAACGACGGGAAGAAGCTCAGCATCTAGGGCGGATTTTTTGAAAAGTTCCACTTTTCAAAGGGGCATGCTGCCGGAGGGCGTCGTTTTCGGCAGGATCCGCGCCGCGCTGCGGCGGATGGCCCCGTTTACCCGCCGCCTCGCCTCCGGCGGGGGCGCTTCCCTCGGATGTATCCACAGTTTTTAAGAGATACAGGAGTTCTGGTATGAGTTTGCAGATATTCAGTGAGCAGACGAAAATAGATTTTATAGGTCTGCGGTATTACGCCTATGCCCTGTCCGCGGTGCTCCTTATCGCGGGGCTGGTGGCGTTCTTTATGCATGGCGGCCTGCGGTACGGCGTGGACTTTGCCGGCGGCGCCGCCGTCCAGCTCCAGTTTGAGAAGCCGATAGCTGATGAAACCATTAAGAAATCGTTGGTCGGCCTGAACCTGCCCGGCCTCTCCATTCAGCAGTACGGCGAGGATGGGCGCGACTATCTGATCCGTTTCTCGACTCCGAACCTGACGGGGGAGGAGATACGCAAAAACATCCTTTCCGCGCTTGACGAGACTTCCGGGGGCAATCCCGTGAGCATTCAGCGTCTGGAGATGGTCGGCCCCAAAGTCGGCGCGGATCTGCGGAACGCGGCCCTTGAAGCCATGTATTTTGCGCTTCTGCTGATTACCGTGTATATTTCCGGGCGGTTTGAACAGCGCTGGACGATCGCGGTGATTATGGCCGCAGCCCTCGGAACGGCCATGTACATTATGGGCCTGCTCGGCATGAACATGGTCTACCGGGTTATTGGGGCTTTGGCGCTGACGCTGATCATTTCTTGGAAACTCAAGTTGAATTATGCCGTTGGCGCCATCATCGCCCTGCTGTACGACGTTTTCGTCACGCTGGGGCTGCTGGCCGTCCTTGGCAAGGAAATTGACTTGAACATCATCGCGGCGCTGCTGACTTTGGTAGGCTATTCGCTCAACGATAAAATCATCGTGTATGACCGTATCCGCGAAAACCTCCAGAAGCAGCCGGAAGACAACCCCGCTCCGTTGGCCGATATCATCAACCTGAGCGTGAACCAGACCCTTGGCCGCACGATCATGACCTCGGCGACGACCTTGATCGCCGCCTTGAGCCTGACGATCCTCGGCGGGGGGGCGATCCACGATTTCGCGCTGACCATGAGCCTCGGCGTGTTCATCGGCACCTTCTCTTCCGTGTTCGTTTCCAACCCGATCCTGCTCATGCTCGGCGATACCCGCCAGTATATGGTGGCCCGCAAAAAGGTGGAATACGAGCGCCCCGGCGAACACGGGGTCGTGTGAGTTTTGGGAGGAGCGGAAGGGGAAGTCCTTCCTCTTCCGGGTTCTGGCCAACAATGTTTTGGCTTTACTGAAAAAACTGTTTCCTGTTTTTCCGGATGAAAAAAGAGAGGGCGCTTCTGCGTCCTCTCTTTTTTTGCCGCAGTTCCCCTTTCCGCAGAGGGAATCTGTTTTTAGGGAAGCCGGCGGGGAGACAATAGGCTCGAAAGTTTTTGGAAAGGATGGGCTCCGTTTGAGCAGGTTCGGGGAGGGAAAGTGTGGGGCATTTTCCCTTTCCCCCAAAATGCTTTCCCTCCCCAATGGTTCTATGCGTTTGGTTCTATACGTTTTAAAGGCACATGCCGTTAGTTGCCTTCAGGCATGACGATAAGGGCGGACGGGTCGGTGTGGATAAGGATGCGGTCGAGCTTGGGGGCGCAGGTGCGGAGGCGGCGCTCCATATCCGTGGCAATCTCGTGGGCGGCGGCAAGGGACAATTCGCCGTCGATGATGCAGTGGAAGCTGACCAGCGGCGTCCCGCCCATGTGCGTCAGGCGCAGGTCATGCACATTGGACACCATGGGAAATTCCGGGAGGATGCTGTCCACGGCGGCGCGCACATAATGGAGATCCGCGTCGAAGGGCAGGGTTTTTTCTTGGGCGCAGAGGCGATCCTCCGGCTCGATGTGCGTCTCGATGCGGGTTGTGTTGAGGCGCTTGCCGAGGGCTTTCTCAAACATCACGACGTATTCGTGGGCTTCGCGCAGCGTCATATCCGGCGACGCCTCCACATGCAGAAAGACGAGGAGCCCTCCGCTCTGTTCGGAAAGGATCAGGTTGTGGACGGAAAGCTTATACGCGGCGGCAACCGTGCGGACGAGCTGAAATACGCTTTCCGTTTCTTCCTGCGCGGGTTCGACGTGTACGGTAATATCGGCGGAAGGCACGATCTCGTGCGCGATGTCCTCAATCACGCAGGATACGTCATGCGCGGCGTCGAGGCGCAGGGTGGCGGGGGCCTCGACCGTGATGTCCATAAACACGTCGGCGCCGCTTTCGCGCACGCGCAGGCGGCGTACCCGGCAGAGCGGGAGCTGCTTGGCGAGGGCCTGCTCCAATGCCTCGGAATGTTCCTTGCCTCCTCCGTCGAGCAGCATGGTCACGGCCCGTCGGGAGAGCCGGAAGCCCACAACGACGACGATGCCCGAAACGAACAAGGCGGCGATGGCGTCCGCCATATGCAAAATGCCCCGGAAGGGGCTGTCCGCCGGAAGGTATTCGCTGGCTTGGACGCAAAGCAGCCCGATGAGCACGACGCCGGATGACCAGATGTCCGTGGTGAAATGCAGCGCGTCGGCTTCTAGGGCTTGGCTCTTGTGCTTTTGGGCGACGCGGCGGAGCATGGCTGCCCGGTTGACGTCCACGAGCAGGGAAACGAGGATGATGCCCACGCCCCACCATGACGGGGTGATTTCGGGGGCGTCGAAGAAGAGCCGGTTGACGGCCTCGTGTACGATCCAGCCGCAGGTGACGAGCAGCAGGACCGTTTCCGCCAGCGCGGAAAGGTTTTCGATTTTGCCGTAGCCGTAGGGATGGGTTTCGTCCGCGGGGCGGGCCGCGACGCGGACGGCGAAGAAGGTGATGCCCGCGGCTACAAGGTCGAGGCTGCTGTGCAGGGCCTCGGAAAGGATGCCGAGGCTGTTGGTGGCAAGCCCGGCTCCGAGCTTGATGAGCGTCAGGAACAGTGCCCAAAACAGGGATGAGAGGGCCGCGTGTTGTTTTTCGGAATGCGCTTCGTGGTGCGCGGTTGCGGTAGTCATGAAAACACTCCGGGGAAATGGCCGCTCTTGCGGCCGTTCGCGGAAAGGGCGTTGGGGCGTCAGCTCAGTACGCCGTGCTCATAAAGGATTTTCAGGCCGATGCCGATAAGGACGCAGCCGCCCACAAGTTCGGCGCGTCGGCCAAAAATGTCCGCATGGGCGAGCCCTTTTCCCGCCAGCAGGCCAAGGGCCGTGATGACGGCGCAGACCACGCCGATCAGGATGGACGGCCCCCATACGCTTATGTTGAGGAGTGAGAAGGAAAGCCCCACGGCCAGGGCGTCGATGCTGGTCGCCACCGCGAGGATGAACAGCCTGCGTCCTTTGGTGGGATCAGCCGAGCAGCTTTCCCCTTCTTCGGAATCGTCGCCTCCGCCCCGGATCATGTTGCCGCCGATCCATGCCAGCAGCGCGAAGGCGATCCAGTGATCCCATGACTCGATGAAGCCGCGCACGGTCAGGCCAAGGGTCCAGCCGATTACGGGCATCAGGAACTGGAAAAAGCCGAACGTCAGCGAAAGGCGCAAAAAATGTATGGCCGTCACCCGTTTGAGGGCGCAGCCCGTGCAGATTGACACGGCGAAAGCATCCATGGCCAGTGCAACGGCAATGGCAAACAGTTCTGGGAAACTCATAGGGTGTTGTGGGGGGTTAAGGTTATGGGCGTCAAAACCGATCTGGTTGTTGTGAGGCCTTCGGCTCTTGCTGTCAACCTTTTGTGGGGTGGTGCGAAGTGGCGTCGGGGGAGGGAAGGGGGAAACTTTCTGAAGAAAGTTTCCCCCTTCCCTCCCCCGAACCCCCTCCTTTCCCCTTTCAAAGACTTTCGGCTGGTGGGGAGGCCGTGCGGCAGTAGTCCCGTTGTGTGGAATTTTTTTTGGGGGGGGCGTCACAGGGGAGGCGGCGTTATCGTTAGGGGATGTTTTGTTTAAATATAACCATTTGAAATTATTTAAATAATTTTAGTGATTTGAAAAATGGTTACATAATTTCAATAGATTATATCTGATTGGCGACATGGCCTAGGGGTATGGGAGGGGCGTCCATTGCCAAGTTCCGGGCGTCGCTGGTTTCATGCCTACGGCATGATGGGAAGGCTTTTTCCTTAATTTTTCTGTCAGCGGGCGCCATGATTGGGGCATGTTATTGGATGGCTGTTTGAAAATGTAAGGAAGGGGGTTGATCCTTTTTGTGGCAAAGCCTTCGATAAGCTGGTTGGGATTCCTTATATGGGGGGAATACGTTTGGAGCTGTCATAGCATGTGTTTTTCATCTCCACGGTATGGTGAAAATACAGCCTTTTATTCGGCTTTCCCTTTGGCGGAATTCATAGCTAAGGCATTTAGCTGGTTATTACGTTGGAACTTCAAGGAAAAAAGCATCAACCGCTTTCTAGGTCGTGTCGTCAATTAGATATAATCTAATGAAACTATGTAACTATTTTTTTAAGTTGCAGAAATATTATTTTAAATAATTTCAAATAGTTATATTCAAATGACGACACAGCCTAGGAGACAGCCATCGTTTTAATGCATGAAGAAGATGCCGACAGCGACGAGGATGACGGCAAGGAGCTTGACGGTGGAGAATTTTTCGCCAAGGAAAAATACGGCGAGGAGCATGCCGAAAATGACGGATGTTTCACGCAGGGCCGCGACCATCGCTATGGGGGCCTTGGTCATGGCCCAAAGGGCCACGCCGTAGGAGCCGAGGCTGCACAGGCCGCCGAAAAGCCCGTGTTTCCAGCGTTTGCAGAAATAGGGGATGTAGGTTTTGCGCTGTTTCAGCAGCAGGATGATATTGATGGGGAAGGTGTTGATGACGTAGAGCCAGCACACGTAACTGATGGGGTTCCCGCTGGCCCGGGCGCCGTAGCCGTCGAAAAGGGTGTAGCCCATGATCACGATGGCGGTTCCCACGGCGGCCAGAGCGCCGCTGATGTTGAACTTGCCGTTTTTGATGTTGTCGCGGGTCAGGGTAAGGACGCCGGCGCACAGGCACAGGATGCCGAGCCACCCGGCAAGCGGCATTTCATGGCCGGAAAGGAGCATGAAAACGGATGTCAGGAGCGGGGCCGTGCCGCGCATGATGGTATAGGCGAACGACATGTCCACATTGCGGTAGGCTGCGGCGATACAAAGGTAGTAAGCGATATGGACGGTACAGGAGCCTGCCAGGAATGTGAGGCTTTCCAGTGCGGGAAAGGGGAGGAAGGGGACGATGAACAAGACCCCGACGCCGCCGCCGAAACAGTTGAGCCCCGTTTCATAGAGTTTGTTGGAACCGCCCTTGATGACGGCATTCCATGAGGCATGGAGCAAAGCGGCAAGCAGTATGAGAAGAATGATTCCGAAAGACATGAAGCCCCTCCCGTTTTTTTTCGCGGGAAGCTAGCGCGAAAAAAGACGCTTGTACACCGGCCTTTTTCTTTTGTTGGCAGGTATGCAAGCGTCTTTATGCTGTGGTTTTAGCCGGTTGCCGTGTGACGTTTCCGTGCCGATTTTTTTGTTTGGGGGAAACGGGGAAGATTCGTTTTTGAAATAAATCTTCGTATACGAAATTATTTCTTGTGATGTTCGGCTATCCACGCCTTGAACTGGCGCATTTCCTTGGCTTGGCTGATAATGATGCCCTCAGCGAGGTTGAGGATCTGCGGGTTGTTGGAGCCGAGGAGGGCGGGGACGGACATTTCGAGCGCCATCGCGTGGTGCGGCAGCATGAGCTCCACAAAACGCATGTTCGCGCCGAGATCCTTACCCTCTTCGAGCATGTGCTGCATGGCCTTCTTCATGGGCGTATAGGCGGACTCTTCGATGCCGCCGAGAGGCTTCAGAAGTTCCTTCATTTCGGCGATTTCTTTTTCCTGCACCTTGATCACATCGTCAGCCCATGCCGTAACTTGGGGGTTCTGATCTTTTTTGGGGGTTGCAAGGAAGACTTTGGCCATATCCACCGCTCCCTCATGGTGCGCGATCATGCCGGAAAGGAAGGCGCGATCCGAATAGTGGACGGCGTCGGAGCCGTGATCCATTGCGGCCCGAACGGGCAGGGCGGAAAATACAAACGCCGCAATAAGCGCAAGGACGGTCAACGAGGCGGTACGCATAGTTTTTTCTCCAGATAGGATGTGGGCCGCGGAGCGCCGCGGCGGGCCCCACAATGGGTACCCCTCTGGAGCATACCGGCAACCCGGTATGGGATGTAACTATTTTTTGTGGGCCCGTCCGTATGCATCTCGACGCCTGACCGGGGGGCTCCAAGATTGCGGCGGCGGATTCCGGCCTTCCTTGGAACTGGAGGGCCGATAGGGGCAAGAGCTTGGGGAGGGGAGATATTCACCTTTTCAATGAAGATTTTATTTCAACTATATGAAATATAAATAGATTTTTAGAGGATCATCGAAAAGGCGGATGCATCGGGGAGGGGGCGTGCAAGGCAGGGCTGGGAAAGGGAGAAGGGCTTTTTATTCGGGAGACCCACACCTCCCTTCCCCAGTGCTCAATTTTTTATTTGGCTGTGTTATAGAAAATGGTTGATGCTTTTTTTCTTGAAGTTCCAAAGGGATAACCGGTAAAATGCCTTATCAGTGGATCCCGCCAAGGGGAAAACCGGAGAAAAAGGCTGTATTTTCACCGCACTGTGGTAATAAAACAACCACAAGCTATAACAGAGCCTTTTATTTTCTCTTTATGGATGAGGTACCGGAGGCACAGGCAGTGACCATCGGCACATAGGTTTCGCTTTCCGCGTCGAAGTAGAGCAGCTCGCCGGTGCTCATATCGAAGTACAGGCCGTGCAGGAGGAGTTCACCTTTGTCGACGGCGCTTTTGATCCACGGATACCCCAGAAGGTTTTCCAGCGAGAAACGTACGCCCCACATTTCGCAGGCCCGCTGGCGTTCGTCGGGATCGGCGTCAGGCAGGGTGCGATCGACCTCGGCCTTGGCGCGGCAGGCGAGGCTCATCCAAATATTGAGGAATTCGTCGTCGCTGTGCGAAACTTCGAGCAGGCTGGTAAAGCCGCCGCATTTCGCGTGCCCCATGACCATGATATGCCCGATGCGCAGGTGGCGGACAGCGTATTCCAATGCGGCGCTGACGCCGTGGTGGTGGGAGTCGGGCTCGTAGGGGGGGACGAGGTTGGCGACGTTTCGGATGACGAACAGGTCGCCGGGCGTTGCGTCAAGGAGCAGGACAGGGTCGACCCGGGAGTCGCTGCAGGCGATGACGAGGGCGTAAGGGTTCTGTCCGGCCCGGAGTTCTTCATAGATATTGTTTTCAGGGCAATACCATGTCTTTTGGAAGCGCTGGAATCCGGCGGAAAAGCGTTTGAGCAGATCGTGCGATACCATTTGAGGCTCCTTTGCGGCAAGGAGGATCGGAAGGCGGACTTGTCATTTCATGGTGGAGGCTTTATCTCCCTAAAACAGAGGAGTCAACGCAACCGATTGGAGTATTCTCCCATGCCTGATTTTTTGAGATGGATTATCGTCGGCGTTACGTCCGTGGTGGGGGCGGGGCTCGTGGTCCTGCTCACCACGGTGGGGATCGTCGTCGCCTTTTTTGTGTTTTTGGTGCTGTTCGTCGTGTTTGGGCTGGCCATGCGCCGGGCCCGCAAGAACGTGCGGTACGGTGAGGACGGCAGCCGATTCATCATCTATACCAACATCCCCGGAGCCGGGGCGGGGGATGCCGGCCGTGTGCGCCGGGACGAGCCCGACACGTATGAGCTGTCCCCCGACGAATATACCGTGGAAGCGGCACCTTCGGAGAAGCCCGGCGACACCGGCCCCAAGGCCATTGGAGGCCGCGGGAAATCGTGACGGCGTGCCGGGCGGCAGGACTTTTTTGACGTAAACTCACTTGGATAGCAATATGTTTCTGCATGTGTGCCTTGGAGCTGTCCGGCTCTGGCGGATGGCTTGCCTTGCCCTGTGCGGCTTTTCCCTGTGCTTTTTTGGGGGTGCCGCCGCGTTTGCCGCCCCTTCCGTCGAAGAAATGGCCGGGCAGATGCTGCTTGTCGGTTTCAAAGGGCAGGAGCCTGAGGAATGCGGGGCTATCCTTAAAGATATTCAGGCCCGGCATTTGGGCGGGGTGATCCTGTTCAAACGGGATGCGCGCAACGCCGGGCTTCCTCGCAATATCCGTGATGCGGAGCAAGTGAAACGCCTGACCGCCGCGCTGCGGGGGGCCTCCGCGGGGCATCCGCTTTTTGTCGCCGTGGATCAGGAAGGCGGCAAGGTGGCACGCTTCCAGCCGGGCGACGGGTTTCCGGCGTTCCCTTCAGCCGAGGAGCTGGGCCGGGGCACGCCCGATGCCACGCGCCGCACGGCCTTCGGCATGGGACGCATGCTGCGGGAGCTTGGGGTCAACCTCAATTTTGCGCCTGTACTGGATGTGAATGTGTACCCCGCTTCCCCGGCTATTGGGCGTATCGGGCGCAGCTTTTCGGCTGACCCGCAGGCCGTCGCCGCGCACGGGGCGGCTTTCGCGGACGGCCTGAACGACGCGGGCATCATAGCGGTCTTCAAGCATTTTCCGGGGCACGGCAGTGCGCGTGCGGATTCGCATAAAGGGGTCACGGACATCAGCGCGACATGGGGCGAGCGCGAACTGTCGCCGTACCGATCCGCGCTTGGGCGTCCGGGGCGGCGTATGGTGATGACGGGGCACCTTTTCCACGCCGGGCTCGATCCTTCCTTTCCAGCCACGCTGTCGCCTTCCGTCATCAGCGGTCTGCTGCGCGGGCGTCTGGGATATGACGGTGTGGTGGTGACGGACGACCTGCAAATGGATGCCGTTGCCGCCGAATACACGCTAGAGGAGGTTGTGATCCGGGCTATCGGGGCCGGGGCGGATATCCTGCTGTTCGGCAACAATCTGGAGTATGATCCCGCCATCGTCGCCAAGGTTCAGGCCATCATCGTCCGGGCGGTCGAAAACGGAACCATTTCCCGTGCCCGGCTTGAGGCGTCGTGGAGGCGGATTATGAAGCTCAAGCGGCAGATGCCCTGAACCTTCGCCAGAAAGCCGTCTGCGGGAGATGTTTTTTGGTGCTCTGTCTCGGAGCTGAACAGATTGGGGTGTTGCCGTCCCGAAGGCGGCCCACATGAAAGAGGAACCCATCGGCGAGCCGGTGGGTTCCGTTTTTCCATGCAAAGAAGGGGGGAGGCCCCTTCCGCCGTCTTACTCGTCGTCTTCGTCCATAAGGGAGTCGTGCAGGGCATCGGTAAAGATGTCGAAGGCGACTTGTTCAATGGGCGTACGGGGCTTATAGGTGAGGGCTTCTTCAGGGACTTCGCCGTTTTCCTTGCACAATTCGTCGAAACGATCCGAATAGGCGGCGATCAGGCGTTCCACTTCCAGCACGATGGGATCATCGGAGGGGATAACGTCGTCATCGCCGTCTCCACAGCACCCTCCGTTGCCGCATCCGCAGCCACACCCTTCCTCGCCGTCTTTGCTGGCGTAATATTCATCAACCTGCGCTTCATAAGCATCGATGGCTTCGATGACCTGCTCCTCGGTCAGTCCGGCAAATTCCGGTTTGGCTACAACAGTCTTCATACCGCTCTCCTTGGATGGCGTCGTTGCCGTCTGTTTTGGTTTTGGCTGTGTCCTGGAAAATGGTTGATGCTTTTTCCTTGAAGTTTCAAAGGAATAACCAGCAACATGCCTTAGCCGCGGCTCCCGCCGATGGGAAAACTGGAGAAAAAGGCCGTATTTTTTACCGTGCTGTGGAGATAAAACAGCCACATGCTAGACGGAGCCTTTGTCTTCATGCCCGTCCGGGCATTTCCCGAAGGACGTTTGGGGGAATGCCTGCCTCTCTGCCGCCGGGTTCCGCCCTCATGGGGCCGATGGAGCCGCCCCGCAGGTGGACGGCATCCCGCTGCGCTCCAGCGTTCCGGGATTCGGCACGCCGGGGCGGGCGGGGGACCCCACAGGGGCGGCTGGGGAGGCTTGAGGCATCGGCAGCCGTATCCGTTTCAGGCGGCCCTCCCTGCTTTTTTCCTATTCTCCGCGCATCGTCAAGGAAATGCGCTTGCGGGGGATGTCCACGTCGAGCACGGTGACGAGCACTTCCTGATGCACTTTGACGACTTCGTTGGGATCGCGCACGAAGCGGTTCGCGAGCTGGCTGATGTGGACGAGGCCGTCCTGATGCACGCCGATGTCCACAAACGCGCCGAATGCCGTGATATTGGTGACGATGCCCGGCAGCTTCATGCCCTGTTTGAGATCCTGCATCGTGCTCACGCCTTCGGCGAAGGAAAAGGGCTTGAAGGGGCCTCGCGGGTCGCGTCCGGGCTTTTCCAGTTCCTTCATGATGTCCGTAAGCGTGGGCAGGCCGAGCTTGTCCGTAACATAGTCGGAAAGGCGGATGGCCCTGCGGCGTTCGGGGCTTTGCATGAGCTCGCGGACGGTCGCCCCGGCATCCTTGGCCATGCGCTCGACCACGGCGTAGGCTTCCGGGTGTACCGCGCTGGCGTCGAGGGGCTGCCTGCCGTCCCGGATGCGCAGGAACCCGGAGCATTGTTCAAAGGCTTTGGGGCCGAGGCGGGGAACCTTGAGGAGATCCCGGCGGGTCTGGAAGGGGCCGTTTTCGTGGCGGTGGGCCACGATATTGCGGGCGAGCGTGGGGCCGAGGCCGGAAACGTAGGTAAGGAGCTGCTCGCTGGCCGTGTTCAGATCCACGCCTACGGCATTGACGCAGCTGACGACCACGTCGTCGAGGCAGCGCTTGAGTTCGGACTGGTTGACGTCGTGCTGGTACTGCCCCACGCCGATGGATTTGGGATCGATTTTGACGAGCTCCGCCAGCGGGTCGGCGAGGCGGCGGCCGATGGATACCGCGCCCCGGTAGGTGAGGTCGAGATCCGGGAATTCGGCGCGGGCCGCTTCCGAGGCGGAATAGACCGAAGCCCCGCTTTCGCTGACCATGACCACGGGGATGCCCCAGCCGGGGAGCGCCCGGATGAAGGCTTCGGTTTCGCGCCCGGCGGTGCCGTTGCCCACGGCGGCGACTTCCGAGCCGTGTTTCTTGGCGAGGCGGAGGAGCGTTTCCCCGGCTTCGGCGCGGGCCTTGTCCGATCCGGCGTGCGGGTTGATGGTGGCGTATTCGAGCAGTTTCCCTTCCCGGTTGAGGCAGACGATTTTGCAGCCGGTGCGGAAGCCGGGGTCTACGGCAAGGATGTTCCGGGCGCCGAGGGGCGGGGCCAGCAGGAGCTGGCGCAGGTTTTCGGCGAACACGCGGATGGATTCGGCATCGGCGCGCTGTTTGAGCTGGCTGCGGAGTTCGGTTTCCAGCGCGGGCGCGAGAAGCCGCCCGTAGCCGTCCAGCGCGGCGGCGCGCACTTCGCGCCCGCAGGGGCCGTCGTTGCGGACGAAGAGGCGGGCCAGCAGATCCTGCGCCTGTTCTTCATTGCGGGGGCGCAGGGAGAGGCGCAGGAAGCCCTCCTCTTCACCCCGGAACATGGCGAGGATGCGGTGGGAAGGGGCTTGCGCGGCGGGTTCGTCCCATGCGAAATAGTCGCGGTACTTGGCGGCGTCGGGAGCATCCTCCTTGCCGGAAACGGCCTTGCTCCGCATGATCCCCTCGCGCCCGAAAAGTTTGCGCAGGCGTTCGCGGGCGGGCTGATCCTCGGCGAAACGCTCCGCAAGGATGTCGCGCGCCCCGGCAAGCGCCGCTTCCGCATCCGGCACGCCCTTTTCGGCGTCAACAAAGGCGGCGGCCATCGCTTCGGGGAGGGTGCGATCCTGACGGGCGAGCTGATCGGCCAGCGGTTCGAGCCCACGCTCCTTCGCCATCAAAGCGCGTGTACGCCGCTTGGGGCGGTAGGGGAGGTAAATGTCTTCAAGGACGGTCAGCGTGTCGGCTGCTTCGATCTTGGCGCGCAGTCCGGGCGCGAGGAGGCCGCGTTCCTCCAGCGACGAGAGGATGGCTTCACGCCGTTTGTCCAGTTCCTTCAGGGCGGCGAGGCGATCGCGGATGGCGGTCACCGCCACTTCGTCGAGGCTTCCCGTGGCTTCCTTGCGGTAGCGGGCAATAAAGGGAACCGTGGCGTCCCCGTCGAGCAGGCGGATGACGGCTTCGGTTTGCTGGGGGCGGATATTCAGTTCCTGGGCTATGATGGATGCGTAGTTCTGCACGCGTTTTCCTTGTCGGTTTGGCGGATTGCGGGAACGATGCGGGCGCTGCGGCCGCCCGGCGGCATGCCGGGAGGAAAAGGGGCATGCCGCCGAGCGACGGTATGCTTTTTCGCGGAAAAAGCAAGTTTTTAGTATAATATATTGATAATATTTATCTTAGGTGTCGTTTCCCGCACCAATCTGCACCAACGTGGTGCAAGCAGAAAGGGCTGACGCTGCTCGACGTTGGGAAGAGGCGAGAGCATGTGTGTAAAAGCTGCCTGTGGTGGTAATATCTTTATGTCCAAGCTGTGCAGCTATTGCGGCAATATCCACACCTCTTGAAAGCATTTCGGATGCAGCGATATGTCTCAGGGCATACATCGACATGGAAACTTTAGCTTTTCTGCAAGCTCTTCTCCATGCAGTTTGGTAAAGCCCTTTGTTCACGCTGCCCCCTTTTCTGCTTCTACAAACCAAACTTTGACCATTTTGGGCATCATCTTGGTAGCGTACCCATGCCTCTTGAAGATATTCCTCTGGTGGGAATACTATTTTGGTGTTATCTACCTTCGGCATGTAAACGTTCACGGCTCTACTCTTCCAATCGAATGCCGACCATTCTAATCGAAACAGTTCGGACACGCCGGGACGCAAACATAAGGCAATGGCAGTTTTAGCTGCCCATTGAAGCCACGGGGGGAGCACTGGAAAGAGTTTGTGGAAGTCTTCCAGTGTTCCTGTTCGTGGCTTGTTTTTTGCTCCGGGGAGTTGCCGATATTTACCCCAAGGATTTTCATGCAATAGATCTTGCTCAACGCACCAACTGAGTGCCGCTTTAATCTTTCCAACGTAAAGATTGATGCTTGCTATTGAGATGCCGTCATTTCTGCACTTTTCACGCACATTTTCGAGATCACGGCGGGTTAAGGTGTCCACAAACTTGTTTGCAAGGAATTCCGCAGGACCCTCTCTGTGTTCTCCATTCTTCCGGTCATGCCCGCACACAATAAACTCATACATGCCTACGGTATGCTCGGCGTGTTCGGTGTTTTTCAGGTATACGAGTACTGCCTCCAACAACGTCAACCGTGAATTTTCCACCTTGTCATATTGACAATCCGCATCGAATTGCCGGGCCTCTTCCTCTTGATCTGGACGAAAAGAGCGCTGTCTCCAGCGCCCTTCTTCATCCTTGAATTTGACGACAAACCTGCCGTCACCGCGTTTTGCTACGCTCATGAGCTTCCCTCTTTAAGCCAGCAAATTGCGTCTTCCCTGCTTGTGGAGATAGCGCATCACGAAATGATTTTCTAGTCCCTTGGCTGAGTTCGAGTAGTTCAAGAAATCTTTGGTTGAGGCGTTCATCTTCAAGAGCCAATTCCCTACGCCGCAGAACGATTGAACGGATTTCTGAAACCGCTGTGTCCATATCTCCCCTCCTACGCAGCCCGTCCCTTTCTGTATCTGTCGAGCATACCGGGGTTCTGAGCGAGTTCGGAACGGAATGCGGCGATTACATCAACATGGTAGGCGTTGATCCCTTCCGGGTATTCAGGGGTTGCGATTTTCTCTATGGAGTAACCGAGATCGGTAGACATGCGCTTGAGGGTTTTCCCAACAATGGAATACATTCCCCGGCTTTCAATAAATTCAGTCAGTAACCACGGAATGGCCTTCACAGACTTGTAGCGTTTCCCTCGTCCAAGTTCGTCCTCAAGAGCGTTGACCTTGCGGACGGCGACGGAGGCAGTCGCCATTGCGGTAGCCGTCTTTTTGTCGCTGATCCATGCTTTGGTGCGGACGGCCTCATCCCGTTGGCGCCGGATAAGCTCGTTTTCTTCAAGTATGTTGGCATATGCACGCAACGCCTCCGGGAGGGAAGTAGGGGCGTTTGCTTGGAGTGCCTTTTCCATCTCGTTGAACCGGGCGATGTAGGATTTCTTCATCCGCATGGCTTCGGCCCCAGTGTAGCCCATGACGAGGAGGACAAAGCCGTCCTTACTCATAACGTACATGGGCATTTCTCTATTATTTTCATTAGTATATGAGCACTCCTGAAAATTAAGGAGTGCAAAACCATCATCGTCGGCTTCAATAATTTTGCGAATATCTGCAAGTACGTTGTCGTGACGCTTCCCAAACGCCTCAGCCACCTGCAAGGATGTGACTGCCGGAATTTCCTTACCGTTGATAATCTTCAATGCGATTTCGATATTCATAGATTCTCCTTTTGTTGCAATTTCTACGCGGCCCGCTCTGTTTTGTCCCGTGTGTCAAAGTAGCGTTTCTGTGCCGCCCGCATGTCACGGACGAGGATAGCGAAACGGGAAATTTTTTCAGGCATAGAGTCCTCCAGAAAAAGAAAAGCCCCTGTTCGGGGCTACTTCGGTTCGCGGGGTTCGGGGATGGGGCCAGCCCATAGTTCATATTGAGAACATCCCATTCGGCCCAATTGTTCGATACGGTATTTACTCACATTAATAATACATATTTCATTAGGATAATTTTTTGATCTATTCCAATACATACCCGGCGCCTTCGGCGGCTCGTCCGTCCACGTCAGCGCACGGGGCAGGGCGTTCCACAATGCGGCGGCTGTTTCTCTGGAACCGTGTTCGCTTGTGGTCAAGCATCCCCGCGTGCATTGCGCGATCCAACCTATTACGACGTGTCCTTTGTTGTCTCTCTCAAATGCATATAAAATATGTGCTTCCTCGCCACACGCCGGGCACGGTAGCAACGTCAGTTCTTCGGGCATGATTCCTCTCCTTCCCCCACGGCCTCGCGTGCGTCTTTGTAAAAAGTCATCCAGTGCGTATCTCGGCGTTTCGTTGTCGTATGTCCAAAAACTGGGCGTCTTGAAAAGCAGGAAAGTACCTCGCGCAAGCTGATTTGTGTTTCGTTCCATTTGAAAATCAAAGTTCCGCCCGGTTTCAAGACCCTCCAACATTCATCAAAACCTTTGGACAGATCTTCACTCCATGTCAGGCGGTCAAGGCTCCCATATTTTTTCTTTATCCAAGACGTTTCTCCAGCCTGCAAAAGGTGTGGAGGATCGAAGCAAATAAGAAAAAAGGATTCGTCAGGAAAGGGTAACTTGCGAAAATCGCATATCGTATCCGGGTTTACTTCAAAGACTCTGCCGTCACAAAGTATATGCTTTTCTCGTCTGCGGTCACAAAATGCAGCACGACGATCATTTTTATTAAACCAAAGCATTTTTCCACCGCAACAAGGATCAAGAATTTGTGGTGCCGTAGTCATCTTTCTATCTCCCTTCCCCCACGGCCTCGCGTGCGGCTTCCACGAGTCTTTCTGGACTGTCATAAAGCCCCGCCGTCCCGTCAAACGCTATAATCGCCAGCCAGTACAACTCTCTCTCCAACCGTGCTATCTCTACCTCTTTATAGCCTAGCTGTCTGGTGAAGAGCTCTCGCACGTCTTTAGTCTCTTCACGCCAGAAAAATGCTTCTTGCTTTAGCCGTGCTATTTCTTCCTCGGTTTGGTTCAGCGCATTAAGTAGCCGAATGGTGAAAGTCGTGTGTTCTGCATCGAAACAAGTTAAGTGTGAGAGCAGCCGTTCACGCCACTGGTCGCGCGCTTCTTTCGTTGGGATCATTTTTCTTCCACTGCCTCGCGTCTTTTGATTATCTCATCAGCCTTTTTTATCCAGCACAGTTTTCTTGATACGATGTTTTGACAGCTGTGCAGCCCTCTAAGAGTACATCCTTTACATCCACCAGAGATGGCAAGCAATTCTGCCAATACCCATATCCTTGCGGCATTTCTTTCATTGGAGTTCATCTTTTCTGACTGCCTCGCGTGCGGCTTCCCGTACATCTTCAGACAACGGTGGGTTCATCGCGCCGGAGTCAATATCGGGTAATAAATCAATGTCGATATAGGCGTTTGCAAGCCAGATGCTGAGGATATCTGCCTCCTGCTCCAGCTGCTTAATCTTTTGGCACAGCCTGAAAATGATAGCCGCAGGCCCCACTTCATCAAGCGCCTTTGAGTCTCCGAGCATGTCGCCGATGGCGGCGGAACGGATGCGGGCAAGTTCTTCGGTAGTAATCATTCTTTCGGCTCCGTGAGTTCGTACAAGCGTTGTACTTTGCAGTGTGCGCATGATACCGTGTCATCCTCATCATACGGGCATTTTTCATCTTCATACGGACACTCAAGCAGACGAACTTCAAGTTTCAGCATCTTGACCAGCCTCGGCACGGCATTGCACGCGGCGACGATGTATGCGGCATTCATGACGCTATTGACTTCTGGCGCAATGGATTCCGCCACGAACAATGTGGGGTCGGAATTCTCCCCGGCTACTTGCTCGTTATCGTTGTCTAATAAGACACCAACGCCGCATTCGTTCGTGTCTCCATGCTGCTCATAAGCCCACGGCCCCGGTGTTGCCGCATCCCCCAACCGTTCAAGTTCGTCAAGCCATTCCTGCGCCGTCATTGGTTCTACTCCCCGCGCGTTGTTCATGCAGCCGCGCCCCTGCTGATCATCCAGATCAGCCAAAGAAAGAAGGCGACCCACACCCATGTGGATCGCCTTTCCCATTTCGTCATTCGTCCACCCGTTCATAGGTGGCTTCAAAGATGTCAGGCTTGCACGGATACAGCTCACCTTTCACGCCCCGGATGATGTAGTCACCGGGTGATGCGAGATACTGACCTTCAAGCGTGAAGATGATGAGGTCGCCGTCTTCATTGACCAGCAACTCACGGCAGGAGCCTTTGTTTAAGGCTTCCACCTCAGTGAAGTTATTGTTTCCATGCCCATCACGCCACCATTGGACGGCCTCAATCACAACAGGCTTTTTGCGGTATTTCATTTGTGTTTATTTCGTCATTTTGTTTTCAATCCGTGGTCGGCCCATTGCAGGACAAAGCCGAGATTTTTCCAGAGTCGACTCGCGATATTGGCGAGGGCATACTGTTTTCCCAGTTCTTCGTCATAGTTCGCAGGGTCGACACAGGAAGAAACCTCGTAATCTTTCCAGCCGGTTGGGAATTCGATTTCCACCAGCGTTGATTTTTCTCCACGTTTTTCTACGTGGATATCACTGGCGTTGATGAAGGCGTTGATGTCGTCGACCATTAGGCGGTCAGGCCGGGAGATGGGTAGATATGCCGCCTCGAACACATCCTTGGGCGACCAGCTTTCATATCCATCCGGTTCGTAAATAACGCGGTAACCAGGTTTTCCGTTACGTTCCTGTGGTTCAGCTTGAATGCGTTTCACACCGATGTATGTTTTCATGGTACTTCCTTCCCGCGTGATTCGTATGCGCGGCCCACGGTTTGGGGTATGGAAAGCCCCGCCGGGGGAGGGCGGGGCGTGGGGTGCTACGCGATGACCTTGACGCCTTCGGGCAAATTTTCAATCAGCCATGTACGGATGTTGGCGATAGCTTCCAGCTTCCACGCGCCGCCGTCGCACTCGATGAGCTTGCAGGCCAGCGGGCTGGACTGGAGGCGGAACACGACCTTGTGCGCGGGCTGCGCGACTTCCGCGAAGGTGCTGAACGGGAAGACGACCGCCGGGGACGGAACGGGGACTTCGGCCTTGCGTGCTGCGCCTTGGCGTATGGACACTTCCTGTGACACGCCGTCGTCCTGTACGCGGACTTCGGAGGTGTCCACGAGGTTGCCGCTGATTTTGATGAGCGCATCGAGATCGTCCGAGGGGACAAAGCAGGACTGGAGATAGGGGACGAACTCGTCGGGAGAGGTCCAGCTTCCAAAACGGTGGGCAGGGATGACGGCGTCAGCCTGCATGTACGTTGTGCGCTGCTTCCAGCCACCAAAGGGGACGGACATGACCCTTACGGTCGTTACATCGCAGACATGGACAAGGAGCCTGCCGAGATCCAGCCTGTCGGGGTTCTGGTTGAGGTAGTCCACAACGGCCTGCAAGGTTCCCACGGTGAGCGTGTCCTGTTCCGCGTCATGGAGGCGTTGCCATTCCCCTTCCGGGGCACGCTTGTAGAACCGTAACCCGTCTTCCGTGACATGAACGGGGAGCGTAGCCTTAGCCTTGCCGTCAAGGGATTCGAGCTCCCGGCCCACGCTGATAAGATGCTTGTCTGCTTCGATTCGGTTGATTTCCATGTGATTCCTTCCTTTGGTTTACTGGTTGATGGGATGTTCCTCAGCCTTTTTGAACGGGGTTACGTTCACAGTCACGCTGCCGCTGCCCCTGAGTTCCGAAGGCATGGTCCCCTCGAAACGGTACTGGTCGGGGTGGTTGTCGGTGAATGACTCGAACAACATGGGCGCGCCGTCCAACCTGTCGAGCACGACCGGGATTGTCTGCGGCTCCTGCGGCTGGAGGCTGGTCGTCACGACCGCCTTGGATGCGATCAGCGTCCGGCTTTCGTCAGGCTTGAATGTGATTTTGAGGGTGACGGTGCGGGGCTTGTCCGGCGGCGTGTTCACGTCCGCGATGTTGTCCGCGACCTTGGCAAGTGCGATGTTGACAGCTTCAACTACTCCGCCGTTGTTCATGGTTCGCATGTCGAGAGGGCTGCTCATGTCTCTTTCTCCTTTGGGTAAAGAAAGGCCCGGTTTGAGCCGGGCCGGGGTGGTTATTCGGCCCACGCCGGGCATCCGGTGCGCTGTTCGCAGTCGGAGCAGGTCCAGTCGTTCACCTGCGCCTCTGTTTTGGGGCAGGTAACTAAATTGTCGGGCTGTGCTTCCGGTGTGTTTCCTGTGAGTGCGGCGTTAAGTCCTTCTGTCGGAGTCAATTCAGGAAGGACAAGTTGGGATTCCCCGCGTTCAGCCTTGTCGTCGAGGTCAACGGCCATTGCCAGCATTTCAGTTTGAGGAAGCCATGAGACAAGCCGCTTGATTGCAGTTTTCATCCACATGGCCTCTGGTGAGGAAATCCACGGGCTATCCTTCCCATACTTTTTGTTCGCAGTGAAACTTGCGCTGGTCTTTTGTGCGCGTTCGATGTCCTTTTTATCGACAAGGCGAAGCATCCCCTCACCGCCGCCCTTGAATGTACATGCGGCATAGGCCGCAATAAGTTCGCCTTCGCGCGCCTCTGGGTGCAGAAGGTCGACTTTATGGGTGATGGTTGGCGTTATACCTTTTCGATACTCGAATAACCCCTGTTCAATTTCATTCTTGTACACGACATCAGCATTAAATGATGCGATGATTCCAGAACGGTATACGAGTTGAAGCAACCCCTTGTAGCCGATCTGGAATTGGCACTCTTTGCCGTAGGGGATAAGGTACGCAAGCCCTTGTGGGGTGTTGGGTTCAAGATTGAGTTGGGCGCAGGTCATAAGCGCAGCAGCGAAACTTTCTTGTGTGCATCCCATAAGCTTTAAATTGTTGCGGACAGCAGTCAGACAGATGCGGGCGAACCGTTCAGCTTTGTTTTTGCGATCCTTTTCAGATACTCCATTCATCACCAGAGCAATGGCGGGCATCTGCGATTTAATAAGGTCTGTGATATTGTTCTGTGGTACAAGCTGACTCATGCGGCGAATCTCCTTTTGTAAGCCCATTCGGGCAGGTCGAGATCAATGATTTCAGAAGCGTATCCGGGCCAGATGCCGGAGTTGGCGCAGGTTGCGTATGTGCTGAGTGCGTCCTTAATTTCTTCAAGTCCGACCTGCTGCGCTGCCTCGCTGACATTGGCGGCGGTGACGAGGTGGGGGGCAGTCTTTTCGACGGCGACGAGCACGAACACGCTGGAGTCCATGCCCACGGCCCTGAGCGCCCGGCGATACCAGACGGCCTGTCTGTGATAACCCCACTTGAGGATGGAGCGGGCCAAACCTTCCGGGCTGGCGTCGTCCGTACTCTTGAGGTCAACGGCGACGAGTCCGAACCCCGGCACGGTGGCAAGCATGTCCAGTCTGGCCTTGCATGGAATTTCGAGCCCGTCCACGGTTTCGCTCCAGTATATAGAGACTTCCGTCCGCTTATCCTTTGCAGTCATCAATTTGCCGATCAAAGGATGAATCAGAACGGATTCCACCATTGCCAAAGCCGCATTGTGTATTTGGGTGGGCACCAGTTCCAACCCTGCGGCCTTGGCGGTCGCGGCTTCTTCTTTGCCTGCCTTGGTGGAGCCGTTGAACCGTTTCACGGCGTACCGCTTGCAGAACTCGCCGGGTTCGAGCGCGAGGCAGTGAAAAACGGAACCAAAAAGAAGTGCTCCCGTCTCTTCTTCGGCAGCTCCATCCATCCACGCCTTAAACTTTGCGGGGGCCTGTCTGAGCTTGTCCATTCCGCTTTTACTGATGGCGCGGGTGGCGTGATAGATTTCTGGGGGTTCATTGAAATGGATTTCCGGCTTCATTGCACCACCCTTACCCATTCACATGAGCCGATAAAGATCGCCACAATCACGAGGGCCACCTTCACGACCCACGGAGGAGGGGCCCAACGCTTCCACTTGGGGGGAATTGGAAAACGCTTCTTACCGGGCGGGGTTGTGTATACTTCCTTGATCATGCCGCCACCTCCACCTTTTCAAGAACAGCGTTGATTCCCCCAGCCTCATCAAACCAGTCGCACGTTGTCAGCGGGTTAGGATACACAACCAGCTCACCATCAAAGAAGTTTCCGGCCTTCAAAGACCAATCGAGGTGAGTCGCTTCACACTGTTCGATGAACTTCTTTACGGCTTCCTTCGTGTTGAAAACGTGCCGCTCTCTACCGTCCCGTGTGTCCACACAAAAAAAAGTTTGAGCCATAATTTTCTCCTACGTTGAAGTTTGGATTGTTCCCAATCCCGATCAAAAAGCCCCGATTTCTCGGGGCTTCTACGGGGCTAGGCGACAGGGATAGCCCGTTGGTGATGTTCGTTGCAGTATGCATAAATTGCTTTCTTACATGCGGCTTCTACAGAAGCGGGGACACAACACTGAGAGATGAGTTGGTCTCTTCCTGTTTCGTCAGTGATTTCGAATCGACTTACCTTGAGAAAGCCTTTGCGTCCCATATCGCAAGCGACATAGATGTTGTATCCGGTCTGTTGAGGTAGCTTGATTCCGTTGATCCGTGCCGCCTTGATGTAGACGTGGTATCCGTAACCCGTGTCTTTGATTGATGTAACTTCCATGTTATTCTCCATAATTGAAATGCGATTTATCCTAATCCCGTTTCTGCCCCGGAATCCGGGGCAAGTGCGGGGCTAGGCTGGATTTCACGGCTCCAATCCTTCTTGTCTTCGCCGTGTGTGCTCCGCCCATGCTTTCGCTACCAGAGGCCAACGCCATGCCGCTTATGCGGGTACAACGTCGCGCTTGGGGGCATCGTCGCGCTGATTGTCAAAGAACCGTGCGTCGCTATAAGCTACCAAGCCCTGCACAGCGTCGCCGGAAAGTCGATTCCGGGGCGCACGCCGAAATATGCGGGCGTCCATTCGGCATCGTCATCATCCCAAGGTTCAGCCTGAGCCTCTTCTTCGCCGGGAAAGTCGTTGATGTACTGTCTGGCATCTTCGAGGCAGTCGAGATGTTCGATTTCGATTGCTCCGGTTGATGTCACTGTCAGAACTGTGCAAGGCGTAGAAAAAGCGGTCATGACTGTTCTCCTTTTCGGGCTTGAATCCCAATCCCGGTTGCTACCCCGAAGAATCGGGGCAGGGGCCGGGGCTAGGCAGAGTATTCGATCTAATATGGGCAATACTGATCATCCCCAGTTACTTTACGAATGAAACAAATGGCCTCCTCATACGAGGCAAAGGATTCCCATTGTCCCTGAACCGTCGCGTTCCACACGAGATAGATGCTATATTCCGTTCCGTCAGAATACTGTTCAACGATCTCTTCAAACCTGATGGTGTTGTTCATTCTGTTTTCTCCTTTTGGGGTGTTCCCTCGATCCGGTTCCAGCTTTCGGCGGGCCGTTGCCGCGCCATGTTCGCCTTCCCCGGTCGTCGTGGGAAAATAGTCTCTAAAAAGAAACTTTATGTCAATAGTTTTTTCGCATAAAAGATATTTAAACGGCGTTTAGAATTTTCTTTTATGAGACTGAAAAGGCGTCAACATTGCTAACCAATTGGACAAAGGGCATAAAAAAAGCCCCTCATAGTGAGGGGCAGGAAATGGTTATGGCAGAACCAACAGATTTATATCACTTGTTTTATAAAGTTAATAATTACTATGTGTTATCGTTGAATTATATCACTCTCCCGAACCAACGAACCCGGCCATAAACACGAAAGTTTTCAAGATCCGTACCTTCTACAGCTACGTCTACAAAGTCGCGATTTTCCGAGCGCAGGAGCCAGCCGCGCGGAGTCCTCTGAACACGTTTAACAAGGAGCTCCTCCCCAAAACCTACAAGAAAGATTTCTCCATCCTTCAAGTCTTTTGTGGATTGATCAACGAGAATGGTGTCTTTGTGACGGATAAGGGGTTCCATGCTGTGTCCGAGGACATCCATCATGACAGAATCCTTAGAATGAATGCCCACTCGACAAAGAAAATCGTCTCGAAATGCGTACATCCCTAGAACGTCATCCGAGGTGACAAGTGAAGAACCTGCTCCCGCTTGTGCTGAAACCTTGGGGATGAGTGTAAAGCCCTCCAGTTTTTCATCCGGTGGAGTAATCCGAAAGCCTAGGCGATCCAACCATTCAATAAGAGCATCGGCCTTTGGTACGCTTGCGCCAGATAAGAATTTGTAAAATTTTGATTTTTCTGTGTCAGGGTCAACACCAGCCAGTCGCATCAGGGTCGCCTTGTTTCCGCCCCGCCTCTCGATGAGCTGGTTCAATTGGTTAAGAATCTTATCGTATTTCTTCATAATATTAGGATATTACCATATTGTCTCAAGAAAGATACTGCTGTTTTATGCACAATTTTCTTGACAATTTGTATCTAAAAAGAGATTTTAAAGGGCATGAAATATACAGAAGCCATTACTTCCTATCTCGATCAGGCAGATGAAACAGGGGACGCTCTCGCAGAACGTTCCGGTGTTTCAAGGGCGACATTTTACCGAATTTTACGCGGAAACAATGACCCAAGGCTTAGTAGTATCGAAAATCTTTTGAAGGCGGCGGGGTACGTTCTTGAAGCTATTCCAGCCACCTCCAGTACTCCCAACGAACCCGAAGAGGCCCCCCATGCTGGCTGACATTCTGCTTGCGCTTGGCGTCGCTGTCGTCGTGGCCTTCATCTTTTCCCCGGCGCGCTAACCCTTCCGCGCATCGCCGGGCCACGGCTTCCGGCGTCGGGTAGTCCTCGGCGCGGTATGTCCGCCAGCGGGGACAGGGTTCGCCGGGGATCAGGATGCGGACACGCCAGACGTTGCCGTGAAGGGTGAGAAGCAGGTGGATGGCGGGGAATGACATGAAGCCAGTCTATCGAAACGGCTGGATCCGTCATGATGGAAAATCTTAGAGGTTTTCAAGATGCCCGATTACAAGAACATGAGTGCAAAAGAGGCGCTTCGCGAAGCTAAAGACGCCAGCGGCATGACCGCCGAAGAGATCGCGCGCGGGCTCGGTATCTCAGCCTCGCATATGCGTCGGTATCTCGATACGGGGGATAGCTATTTCCCAAGCTTGGGCATGATTCCGGCGTTATGCCGAGTGATGCGGAACACGATCCTTCTGCAATGGCTCGAAGCTCAGACTGCGCCGGAAGCGCCCATTCCCGTCTCTCCTGCGGAAAGCCGGGCGGATGTGCTTACATCCGTAGCTTCCGCTGGCGCCGCCCTTGGTACAGTGCAGGGGATGCTTTCCGGCGTGAAGATCATACATCCGGCAAATGCCCGTGAAATCAGGTCGGCGCTCGGTGACGTGATTACGGCCTGCCGCCGGGTACAAACACAGCTTCAACCCGTAGCCGCTTCCCGCGATCATACAGAGTGCCTTGCCTGTGCGAGGCCGGAAGCAAGAAAACCGTGGTGGAAAAAGATCTGGGGGGAAAGATAATGCCAATCTTGATCTGCCAACAGTGCGGTCGGATGTTTGAGGTGAAACGGTACTTTGCCGAAACCGCAAAATACTGCTCGAAAACCTGCAAAGACAAGGCTGCACAGACGCGCGCCCCGCAAAAATGCAAGTGCTGCGGGAAAGAATTCCCTGTAAAAGGACATGCCGTTTTTTGTGACAAGGCATGTAGTTATGCTTTTAGAGCTGGGGTAAGTCGTGAAGAATGGATCGCTGAACACCCGCAGAGTGACCAGTCGACACTTTTCAAGCGTAAGTGCCATGGCTGCGGGAAGCCCACGAACAATTACAGATGCCCGGCGTGTTGGGAAAAGCTCCGCAGCAATTCAGAGATAGATGGCATCCCGGAATATGAAGTCATGGGGCAGGCATGGATATAGCGCCGTGCCGCTTCGGTCGGCTTCACCGTGATGGACGGCGCGTCCTGTGCTTTGCGGACTGGTCGAAAGAATATGGAGTTCCGGCGTGGACGGCCCGGAACGGGTTCGTCAAAGACGTGAGCTTTTGCCGTCTGTACTGCGAGAAGCGTCCGGACATAATGACTGTTGCTCTTGAGGCAAAAGAAAAGCCCGATGCGGGCACATCGGGCAAGGGGAAAAAACCTTAACAGGTGAATTGAGTATGCAAGAACAATATGAAAAAGTCAACAGTTTTATACTCTATACGGAACAATGGCCAGCAATTTCTTTGTTAAACGATGTTCAGCGTTCAACCCTCATGCAAGCGATTTTCGCGTTGCATGGTGCCTGCCCGATGCCTGAGCTTGATGACATAACCAAGGCTATCTTTCTTCTTATGAAACCTCGCTTTGAAGAGAACCGGGATCGGTATGTGACGAAATGCGAGGCAAACCGTGAAAACGGGAAAAAGGGTGGACGCCCGCGTAAAAATGAAAACCAAACGGTTAAACATGAAAACCCAAAAACCGAACGGTTTTTAGACAAAAACCCAAAAACCCTTACTGACTCTTATACTGACTCTGATTCTGATCCTGATTTTAATACACCCCCACCCCTCACAGAGGGGCCCGGAGGGGGAGGATCCGCTTTCGCTCACGGGGAAGAAAAGCCTACTCCGCGAGAACTCGGAACGAACCCTAGGGCACAAGGAACCAATCCCCGGCTCACTGGTGAGAATTCCCGCGCTCAGGGCACAAACCCACGCGCTCAGGTCGAGGCGGCATACCCGGACATAGCCTTTGTCCAGTTCCGTGAAGCTTACCCAGCGGAAAAATGGGACGAGGGCGCGGCTTGGCAGGCATGGCTTACTCTCTCACGGGCAAAACAGTTGCCGGGGCTCCCCAAGCTGCTTGATGCGGTCACGGCATGGGAAGCCTCCGAGCAATGGCAGAAGGACAATGGGCGATTCATCCCGCTGGCATCTAGCTTTCTCAGCAAGCGGCGGTTCCTCGATACGCCTCCTCAGCGTGCCGACCCCGATGGAGAGTTTAATCCAGAACGCTTTGCCAAGGCCGCTGAACAATGGAAAAATCGGTATAAAATAACAGGGGTTGCATGATGAACGGAGATACTTTTTACGGCATGATGAGAAACGTCTACGCGGTATTCAACAAGCCCGTTCCTCCAGATTCTTCGCCGTTCGTCATGTCCGTCTGGGAGAGAGTGAACCATGTCCCGGATGAAGCTGTCCCGTACATCGTGAACCAGATCGCGGACGAGGAGAAGATGCCCCAAAACGTGGGCCGGGCGATACTCCGGGCATGGGAAAGCTGGCAGGTGAACAATCCGGGGAGGATGGTGCATATCAACTGTGATGTGTGCGGAAATGAAGGCTTTTTCTGGTGTTGGAAGCAAGACGAGAAGACGGGAAAATATCAACACTTTTTGTCTCCTTGCCCCTCATGCCGGAAGTCTGATTACCCTCTGCCCTCGATGCGCGATCTGCGTGAGCGCGGCATTGTCGTAATGCCTGTAGGCTATACGGGGGGCCCGGTGCAGTTTGACCGGGATTCTGAGCTTGGGGCGTTGTGGCCTCTCGGCACGCAGGAAGGGGTTGGAAGGCACTTGGTTTCTGCGGGCAAAGGCACGGATATGCGCCTTGATCCGCGCCGTCTTCGGGCCATGAGCGAGGCTGAACGGGCAGATGTGGCGGGGGCGCGGTATGCGTAGGGCGGCGCGCGTAGACGACAACCAGCGTGAGATCGTGGAAGCACTCCGGCGTGCGGGGTGTTCCGTCTGGTCTCTCGCCGGGGTGGGTAAAGGCTTCCCGGATCTCGCCGTGGGTTTCCGGGGATGCAACCTCTTTCTCGAAGTCAAAGACGGCTCCAAGCCGCCGTGCAAACGCCGCCTGACGCCGGATGAGGAAGCTTTTCATACGTCTTGGCGGGGGCATGTTGCCGTGGTTGAAAGCGTTGAAGACGCTCTTAGAATCGTGGGGCTAATGTGATGAAAAAGCAGGAAAAATTGAAGAAGATCGAAGGGTGGGGCGCTATTTGCGCGTGTGTGGGATGGACTCGTCCCACATTGATAAAGTACGGTTTCCCTGTGTATCGTCAGATCGCACAGGGAAACCGGGTATTTGCGTATGCAGATGAGCTGCAAAAGCACAAGCTCAATCTTGAGCGGAGGATATTCGGTCAAGCTCCCTTTTTATAAGAGAAAGGATCCAGTTCGTCCTTGTCTTTCCTTCTCGTTCTGCGGCAAGCTGTGCCTCTTCCCAAAGCGCATCTGTAACTCGTAGTGTGCGGTTTGTGGCTATATCTTCTTTTTTATAACGCCCGGATCCGGGGCGTCGGCCTCCATGCGTCTTTGCTTCCATCTTTTCCTCTTGCTCTTTTGAAAGTGATCCGATATGTATCAAGCATTCCCCACGCATGTGGGGGTGTTTCTTGCGATAGAAAATCTTTTGATGGGTATCTTTTGACCTTCCCCACATCCGTGGGGGTGTTTCAAGTATGATGCACTTTTAAAGAAAGAGCATCATCCAGCTTCCCCACATTCGTGGGGTGTAAGCCCGGTATGAGCAGATACCGGGCTTTTTTATACTTCCTGAGCTTCCCTCCTCGCCCTTGCCCGTTCCTTCCTTGCCGCTTCTTCGGCGCGGCTATCGCATACAGGATCGTGGGCTTTCCATACTGCGATCATCTTTTCCACCACGTCACGGTCAAAGACGATAGCGTACTTGCTGGCAATTCCCTTCCCCATCCATACCATGCGGCTACTTGCAAGCGGCTCCCCACAGAGTCTTGCGAGCACGTTAGGGCAATGCGGGTCGGGACCTAGGTGCGTCATGCATATCGTATACTTTTCTCCATCGGCGCGTCCTGGGGTTACATCGACGATGCTGAGGCGTGCGGAGTGCTTGCCGTGCGGATATAACTTGCTAAAGATTTCCTTCACTTCATGTGCGGTGATGTGGCGGGCAGTGTCATAGTAGCGGGGTTCTTCGGGGGATACGTCTACGCTCTCGGTTTCTTCCTCCACTTCCGGCTGTTCTACCGCATTGAGTGCTTCGACTTCGCGGGCAAAGACGGACTTGAAGAGCTCCAGAAGATCGTTCTTGGAAGATGCTGATACAAAAGCCTTCTTTGTAAGATCGTAGTATGTGCCGTCAAAGGCTTGAAAAATTTTCGCCATAGCCGAGTTCGTGTACTCGTCGTCTTCCAAAAAGTAGCGCTTGCTTCCGCGCACACTGCGGAGCTCGAAGCCCACGGCCCTAGCTACAGCCTTTTCGTCAAAGTATGCGCGACGATGACCTCCCTTTTCCCACAGTCTGCCGAAGCGCAGAGCTACCTTTTCTTCGGGGGAAAAAACTTCCTCCTGTCCCTTTACATCTACAGTTTCAGCAGGTTCGGGATGTTCGGCACACAAATTTTCGTCGAGGCGGGGCTTACATCTCAGCATGGAAATTCTCCTTTTCTTTTGGGCTGTTCGTTGACGTATAAGATTAATGTTAACAGGGCCTTTTAATCTTCTTCATCATCTCTTTGGTGCTCAAGGATTGCAGCCCGAAGATGTTCAGCCACCAGCTTCTTTTCTTCTGCGGAAAGCGGAAGGGTGGCGTATGCTTCATCATCGTTGGATGAGTATACTTCATCCAAGGTTTCGATGTAGTTCATCATCTTTTCTTCATTGAGAAGAGCATTTATTTCTTCTGTAGAGAGACTATTGAATGTGTTCTCAAAGATGCTTTCTTCAAAGTATTCAAAGCTATTCATCTCAACAGAACCGCTTCCGAAGTTTACTATAAAAGTCTTTTCAGCGTTCATTGTGTGCTCCTTTAGTTTTAGATGTTGTTTTTCTTTTTCCCTTTCGTTGAAAATACAATAGCATCACTTTTTGAAAAACGTAAGTGCATTTTTCAAAAAAAGTTAAAAATAAAAAATACAGTTATAAAAATATGTTGACATACAGCAGGCGTTTGTGCGATACTCAAAAAAGCCATAAGTCTGCTCTCCTTGAAGTAGGTTGATGGTTAGGCCCGTCTTGGTGTTGACAGCACCTTGGCGGGCTGTTTTGTTATTCATACCTTTTCACTTCCTTTCAATCGCTTTCAACCCGTTTCATTCCGTTTCAACTCGTTTCAATCTTTACACTTTTTCTCTGAATGTGGTACGCTCCGGCAAAAGTCAGGAGCGTTTTTTTTATGGGTAAGTTTCATTTTTCCGGTCGGTCACTTCGTAGTCTTTCCGGGGTTCATCCCAACTTGATCGCTGTGGTCGGACTGGCGCTCTCGCAGAGCGTTGTGGACTTCACCGTAGTCGAAGGGCTGCGGGACATCGAGACACAGCGCCAGAATGTCGCCAAGGGCGTTTCTCAGACGATGAAATCCCGACATCTCAAGCAAGACGACGGTTTTGGTCATGCTGTGGATCTCTATCCCTATTTTGACGGCTCCGTGCAGGTAGAGGCGCCAGAGGAAGCTTTCCGGGGCATCGCCTACGCTATGCAGTCCGCCGCCGATACGCTCGGCATCCGCATTACCTGGGGCGGATCTTGGAAGTCTTTCGTCGATATGCCGCACTTTCAGTACGAGGGGGTGAAGTGATGACCACGAGCAAAACTTTTTGGGCGGGGCTCGTAACTGCCCTTGCCGGGCTTCTCAGCATCTTCGGTATCGACGTATCCGGCGATACGCAAGCCGCTATCGTCAACGGCATTTCCGCCATTGCTACGGTTGGGGGTGCGGTTGTTGCCGCCATTTCTGCATGGCGCAGCCGCAAAACCTCCGATACCAAAGAAGAAAAAAAGGCTTGAGCGTGTCCCGTGTCGTTGAAGTCCTCGCTCTTCTCCTCGCGCTCGGCTACCGCTGGCTTGAAAAGCTGGACGCGGATCGGGCTCAGGCTTTCCGCGATTCTCTGCATGATGATGCTCTTGGGGTGCTCATGCAGCAAACCGGGGGCAAGCCTGCCGATCCCGTCTACGCCTACTCTGACAAGTCAGAAAATCGTGGTGCTGGACGGGGTGAGGGGATGGTGGATCGATGAAAGGGACGCGGCAACACTAGCACAGTGGATCTATGACATCGAACAGGTAGCGGGGAAGTGAGCAGGATAGACCATTCCGCATGTGCGGACAGAGAAGAGATCAAAGAGCGTCTTGTGCGTATCGAAACGCTTTTAGAGTCACTCCCCGCCCGCGTCGACTCGCTTGAAGCGGAAAGAGACAAAAGGACGGGCGCATATGTGATTCTTGGCATTATGTGCTCCGCTATCGGCGCGGTTATCAGCAAGATCTTTTGGCACTGAAATTTCCTTGGGATAGGCAGGCCAGCCGAACAGGGGAAGCTACCTCCCCTTTCCCAAGGTTCCCGGTAGGCCAAGAGGTAGACTGGCATGAATGGATACATACAGCGTTCAAAGGGCGATTCTGCAAACGGAACTCACGCCGACAGACAAGCTCGTAGGAATGGCCCTTGCCCTGCACATGGACAGGAGAACTGGAAAGATCAGAGTCCGGCAAAAGACGATAGCAGAGGAATGCGGGGTATCGGACAGGACGGTCAGAAAAGCAATAGCGAATCTCGTGGACGCCGCCGTCTTTACGTCTCAGCGGACAGGACGAGCTGCGCTGTTAACACCGCTCTGGAAAGAGAGTGGAAGAGTGGAGCGGAAGCCCGCTTCCGATCAGACCGGAAAGCAGCTTCCGCCTTGGGTACTCGACACGACACTGAGCACGAGGCCGGAAGAAGAGGAAAAACGAGGGCACGCAAGGTTTTTGATGGAAAAGGCAAGAAAAAACTCAAAACTGTAGCGCGTGAATTTAAATCGGAGCTCACCGCCAAGGCGACGGATTCAGAAAAAGCTTTTGCGGACATTCTTAGTAACGCTGGTATCAAGTATAAATTTCAGAATATTTTTAAGATGGGGAATACGTTTTCAATCGTAGATTTTTTCCTCCCCGATTATGCGACAGTCGTTGAAATCGACGGTGGCTATCATAACACGACTGAACAGTCTGCAAAGGATGAAGCTAGAACAAGGGAATTGCTCAAGCGGCACGTGAACATCGTTCGTGTTGTGCGGTTCAAGAATGAGGAGCTTTCGCTCGGAACAGATTACGTTTTGAGAAAGATGGCACGGGCAATTATTCCGTGGATGAAATGGGAGTTGTGAGCATGGCACGAGAGGACTTGAAGAAACCTCGAAGCACAGAAGAAGCACAGGCTTGGGGCCGGAAAGGCGGCATTGCTTCGGGTATCGCCCGGCGTGAGAAGAAGACTTTTCGGGCGACGCTTGAAGCCTTGCTTGACCGCAAGCTCGACGGCTCACGTCTCACCGGGCGCGAGGCCGTTGCCGTTGCTCTTTTCGAGAAAGCTATGTCCGGTGATGTAAAGGCTTTTCAGGAGCTTAGAGACACCGTTGGCGAGAAGCCCGTGGATAAGCAGGAACTTTCTGGGCCGGATGGTGAGGCCGTCATGCTCAAGCATGAAGTCAGCGCCGAAATTGCTGACATGCTTGAGAAAGTAAAGGGGACTCAAGAATGACGAGAGAAGAGGCGTTAGAGCGGTACAAGGCTGCGAAGTCTGCTGAGGACTTGCGGGCTCTTTGCGCCGGGGATCTCTTCTTTCTGCTCGTCTTCGGTATGAAGCGCGGGGACATAAACCGGGACTGGCTCTATGAGCGGTGCCGGGAAGTACAGCGGGAACCTGATGGCTATCTCGATCTGTGGAGTCGTGAGCACTACAAGAGCACGATCATCACGGTCGGGCTGACGATCCAGAATATCCTGAATGATCCAGAGCTTACTGTGGGCATTTTCAGCCACACGCGGCCTATCGCCAAGGCTTTTCTTCGTCAGATCAAGCGAGAGTTTGAGACGAACCGTCTTTTGCAAGAGCTTTTCCCGCATATCTGCCCACCTGCCAAGGGTGAAACACGTACATGGTCGGAAGATGGCGGCATTGTCGTCCGGCGCTCCACGAATCCAAAAGAGAACACGATTGAAGCGTGGGGCTTGGTCGACGGTCAGCCTACGGGCAAGCACTTCTCGGTGCTCGTCTATGATGATGTGGTGACGCTTGAGTCCGTGTCCACGCCTGAGCAGATCAAGAAGACGACTGACGCATGGAGGTTGTCGCTCAACCTCGGCGCACATGGCGGACGGCGGCGCATGATCGGGACGCGCTACCACGCGAACGACACCTACGCGGAGTTGATAAAGCAAAAAAGCGTCAAGGTGCGCCTTCATCCTGCTACCGATGACGGCACTTTTGAGGGCAATCCCGTGCTCCTTTCTCGTGAAAGGCTTGAAGAAAAGCGCCGGGATATGGGGCCTTTCGTCTTTGCTTGCCAAATGCTCCAGAATCCTCTGGCGGATAAAGCGGATGGGTTCAGACCGGAATGGCTACAATATTGGCAACCTCGCCGGGAGTTTTGGGAGCAGATGAACCGCGTTATCTTCGTAGACCCTGCCGGAAGCAAGAAAAAAGATAGTGATTACTCGGTATTCTGCGTTGTCGGATGGAACATTGACCGGAATGTCTACCTTATCCACGGGGAGCGTGTCCGGGCGAATCTGACCGAGCGGGCCGCTGCGCTGTTCCGGCTGGTGCGGGAGTACAATCCGATTTTCGTCGGCTATGAGCGTTACGGGATGCAGGCGGACATCGAGCATATCAGCAACGAAATGGCTCGTGTTAACTATTTTTTTTCGATCCGGGAAATGGGCGGGCAGACGCCGAAGCCCGACCGTATCCGTCGCTTGATTCCGTGGTTTGAACAAAAGCGGCTTTTCCTGCCCGTCGAGTCTTCTTTCCGGGATCCGGAAGGGGCGATCCGTAACTTTACATCTGAGTTCGTAAGTGAAGAGTACGAGACGTTCCCGGTATGTGCCCATGACGACATGCTCGACTGTCTGGCGCGGCTTGCTGAGCCTGATCTTGGCGTGGGCTTCCCGGAAGCCGCTGACGGTATGAGCGCGGTAGAGCGTGAGCTTGCGCGTATCGCGGAACGCGACAGGCGCGATGACAACGGCCTTTTGTACGGCTGGAGGGGCTAATATGGCGTACCGCTTTATCATCGCTGATTCTCCTGAGCTACGCCGGATGCCGTGGGAGAAGATAAAAGAGGAAGGGCTCACGCGGGCGATTCTCTGGAGCCGCTTGCATCCGACGCTGCTTGACTGGCTAGAGCTTGTGTCTCCTTCCACGACTCTCGTGGGATTGGCGTTTGACGATGAGAAGGGCGGAGAGTTGGCGGGGGCGCTGTGGATTGTCCCGTCCGGGCTGTGCGGGACAGTGCATTTCGTCATCTTCAAAGAGTGGCGCGCTGACAAGGTGCGCCTTGGGCGCGAGGCCGTGCGCTGGATTTTCGAGACGTGGGCCCTTGAAGCCCTGTTTGCTGCGTTCCCGGCCTGTTATCGGCATCTGTGGGCGTTCATGGGCGCGTTGGGCTTTACGCCGTGGCCTGAGTGCCTTCCGAAAGCCTGCCACATGCCCACGGCGGGCAATCAGGCACGCTGCAAAGATATGGCGCTGGCCCTCCTGCGCCGCAATGAAGTGAGATAACTATGGGCGATGTAGTCAGTGGGATTTTTGGTGGTGGGAAGTCTTCTCCCTCAGTCGTCACATACGAGGCTGAACAGGCCCCGCGTGAAGCGGAACAGGAAACGGAAGCGTCGAGCGTGCGGGATGAAGAGCGGCGCAAGCTGCGGCAACGGCGCCTCATGGGGGGGACTCTGCTTTCTTCACCCCTTGGGCAATCCGGGGGCGTCTCAAGCACAGGCTCAAGCCTTCTCGGACGGATAGGGTAACGGCATGGCTGCGGACTTGAAAGAGCTCAAGGCGCTGGTTTCGCATCTTGAAGGGTTGAGGGAAAAGCGTCTCGCACAACAGCTTGAAATCGGCAAGCTGATCCTTCCATCGCGTGGGCTGTTCAGGGGGGAAGAAACGGAAAGCTTGCGCGACGCCAATCTTTTAAATCCCGCAGGGCAAAGGGCTCTCCGCAAGGCCGCCGCAGGGATGACGCAGGCCATTACCCCCGCATCCGATCCGTGGTTCCGCCATGCGTTTCTTTCCCGCGACGATAGGGAAGTGACATACGCCAACGAGTTCGTTGATGCCGTCGATTCCCGTATCCGTTCCGTGCTGTCAGCCGGGGGCTTTTATCAAGGCATCCATGCTTTCAATAAGGAGCTTTTAGGTTTCGGCTGCGCCTTGATCTACTGTGAGTCCTCCCCGCAAACCGTAGCGCGTTTCTTCTGCCAGACCTGTGGCACCTATGCCGTGGCGCTGGATGCGGAAAGAATGCTTTCGTGCGTCGTGCGTCGGCTGCGGATGACTCCCACGGAAATGAGAGAACGCTTCGGGGAAGACAAACTTTCTTCGGTGACGCGGGAATTGCTCAAGACCAAACCCTATGGGCCTGTTGATGTCGTCCATGTCGTTCGGAAGCGGACGGACGGGGATGTCCGCAGGAAAGACTCCCGGAATATGCCGTTCGCTTCGTACTGGTACGAGGAAAATGGAGAGGGCTTTCTGAGTGAAAGCGGCTTCCGTTCCATGCCTTTCTTCTTCACGACATGGGAAGATGCGCGGGGCATTTACGGCACCGGGCCGGGGGATGATGCACTGGCGGATCAGAAGGGCATTGAAGCGTGGGAAAAGCGGAAGGCTGTAGGCATCGAGAAGATGATCGACCCGCCTTTGCTGGCCCCCGGCACGTTGAAGCGGCATGTGCGGGCGGCTCCAGGTGAAACGGTGTCTGATACGGCTTTCGGGCAAAGTAACGGTCTCCGGCCTCTTTATGAGGTCAATTTCGGTACGGCTGTTCAGTATGTGCAGGAAGAGATCAACCAGATCGCGATGCGGCTTGAAGACGTGATGATGGCGAACATCTTCGCGAACATGAGCCTTGAAACGCGCCCTGCCGGGATGACCATGACCGAGTACATGGACAGGCGCAGGCGTTCCGCCGAACTCATGGGACCCACGGTTTCAAGCTACGAGCCGCGTGTGCTCAACCCGCTGATCGAGCGTGTCTATATGCTGCTTGATGATGCCGGGCTGCTTCCCCCGCCTCCTGATGGACTTTCCGAATGGGCGACGCTTGACGTGTCATACCAGTCGCCTATGGCGCAAATGCTTGAGCAGTCGGGCGCCGTGGCTACGGCTCAGTTCATGGAACAGGTAGCGCCGCTCGTGCAGATTGTTCCCGATATTATGGACAAGATTAACACCGACCAGATGGTTGACGAGCTCGCGCAGCGTATGGGCGTTCCGGCTTCCATCATCAACTCGGATGAGCAAGTCGCGGCTATCCGGCAACAGCGGGCAGAGGTGCAGGCGGCACAGCAAGCGCAGGCTGCGGCACTGATGGAAGCTGAACAGGCGGCGAAACTCGGAAACGTCAAGACTCAGGGGACAGTTGCCGGGGCTGTCTTGGGGGCTGAACAGGAGACGGTGCAGTGAGCATTCAGACGGCGGAAGAGGCGCGCGCGGAAAGGTTAGTTAGGGAAGAGCGTGAGCGTCGGGACTGGTTCGACATGATGCAGAGCGAGGCCGCGTTTCGGGTTTTTCTGGGGCTGCTCGATGAAATGGGTGCAAGTCGGCTCATGGTGACAGAGGACGACATGCGGATGCGCAACATGGCGGATCAAATTCTCAGCCGAATCGCCAACGCCGATCCTCAAACGTATGTCCGCCTGATGTTGGCATTGAAAAATATTTAGGAGGGTTACAGATGGATGAGCCTATTGTTGATGGACAGGAGCAGGTGACGCCCACGGAAGGAGTCAACGCGCCTTCGGAAAATGGCGGGACACCTTCGGAAACGTCTGCCAGTCCTCAAGCTGGTACGCAGGAAAGTGCCGTTTCCGATTGGCGCGCCAGCTTGCCGGAAGGTTGGGCGGACAAGCTGAAAGATGTTGAAAGCGCCGATGACGCAATCAAGGCGCTTGAGCGTGGCCTTGGCTACAAGCCAGCGGAAAAGGCTGATGACATCGTGCTCAAGTATCCCGAAAGCTTCAAGGGAAAAGTGGATGAAGGCGTTGAGGCTGGATTCCGCAATTTCTGCGTCAAGCAAGGGATCACGCCGGGGCAGGCTCAGGCTTTGCTCGACTGGCAACTCGGCGCGGACAAGGAAATCAGGGACAAACTGATTGAAGACGGCACCAACGCCTTGCGCGAGACGTGGGGCAGTCGGTTCGATGAAAACCGCAGTGCGGCCCTGAAAGCGTTCGTAGCGCTGGACAGGCGCATGGACGGGGAATTGTCCGGCACCGTATCCGGGCACGGCATGGCGAACGATCCTGTTTTCGTCCGGGCGTTCTATGAAATCGGCAAGCTGCTTTCCGAAGATACGCTTTCCGGCGGAAACGGGGCTCCTTCTCCTGATGCGGCTGAAAGTCCTGTTGATACTTATAAAACCATGTTCAAGGGGTAAGTTATGGCTGTAGCGCAGACGCTGCATGAAATTGCACTCGACAAGGCAAAGAAGCGCCCTGAGCTTGTGGACTTCCTCACCGAAGAAGCCCCCATTCTCAAGATGCTGAAATGGATTCCGGCAACCCACGGCCTTTGGAATGTTGAAGAGGTTCTTGACTCGATCCAAGGGGCAAGTTTCACGGACTTGGGAGCGCCCCTCCCGTCCATGAAGGCTGAAACCCAACTCCGGCAAACCTATGTCAATCTGCTCGGCGGAGAGGTGGAAGTCAGCAAAGATAAGGCCGATCAATTCGGGGGAGCCGCTAAATACTTCGCCCGCCGCGAGAATGCTTTTTACAAGCAGGCGGGCATGGATACGGAACTGGCGATCTGGCGTGACTACTGGCGCAAGGCGGCGCTTAAGCACAAACTTGTAACAAAGTGTGGTGCAACGGCGAATGCCTATACCATTCTGATTGTCCGCTTCGATCAGGAAAACAACATCGGCATTTATGACCCCACACAGTTTAATCAGGGCCGCTTGCTCGATCCTGAGCCGCTCAATGGCGGTTCTCTTTACCATTTGCGCAGTCAGCCCGGCGTAGCCGGGTACGGCGTGGAATACAGGGGGCGTTTTGGCTGGCAGTTGCTTAATGCCGAACGCGCTGTTTTCGGGCTGGTCAATGTTGATGCCGAACATCTGCCCACGCTGACGCAGATCGAGGATGCCATTGCCGCCGTGCGGGGAACGGCAACGAATACGTACATCTTTGGGCACCACAAAATTGTGCAGAAGACGTTCAGCGCCATTAAGCAGGCTGACATCATGTATGTGAATGGTGACAAGGATCTCCAGACTATCATCGGGGCCATTAACGGCATCAAGATCATTGGCTCCTATAACTTGCCTGACGGTACTGAAACCGCCGTGGCGTAGGGGGAACATATGGCTTTTGAGTTCGGTTCTGAAAACCGTTGGTATGACCAGTATTTCGGCAAAGACGTGGCCCTTCCCTCCACTACAAGCAAGGTGTGCGACACGCCGCTGGCTGTAGGCCAGCATCACGGCTCTCTTGCCGTGACCATCGCCGCAAAAGGCGCTGTAAGCATCCCCTCGACGAAAAAGCTCACCGTGACCATTCAGGGGGCGGATACGGAAGACGGATCCTTTGCCGACATCGCCGGGGCCCCTGAAATGAGCATCAGCGGCGGTGCCAGTGCGGCAACGGCCTTTGCTGACGGTGACATCATGGGCAAGCTGGTGCTGCCGGATATGCAACGCTACGCCAAGATCAAGCTGACGACTGACGGAGCGGCTACCGGAAAGGTTGACGTGTTCCTGTCTTACCTCGCCCGATAAAAGCGGGGGGCTTTTGCCCCCTGCCTTTTCAGCATCTTATTGAACTACTTTGAGATAGCCATGATCACGAGAAAGCAGACGGTCAAAAAGTATACAGTAACGGCTGGTGTCCTCACCTATAACATCCCTTTCCCGATCTATGAGTTAGGAGATGTTCTTGCTGTCTGGTCAGCGGATGAGAATGGACTTGATGAATACACGCTGACGTTGGGCTCTGATTATGGCGTTACGATAAACAGTGCTGGAGATGGCGGCACGGTAACATTGAAGCCTGATCGGGTTCCGATTGGTGCAACTCTTGCCATTGTTTCAAATATTCCAGAAACACAAGAGCTTGATTTATCGCATACTGCTGAGGTTGACACGGAGTCAACTGAAAAGGAGCTGGATCGTCAGGTTCAAATGATTCAGCAACTTAGTGATAAAATCGCGCGCTGTATAAAAGTTAATATTACAGACTCCCGGACGCCTGATGATTACATGCGTGACTTCTGGGAAGCTGTCGCTGCGGTTCTGAAAGCTTTAGGAATCGTAGAAGACGCCCATGAGTATGTGCAAAAATTTGTGGCTGGAATCCCGATCTTCAAATCGAACCTTAGTGAAGTCGAAAACAGCGGTGTTGATGGTCTTTTCTGGGTTCCCGGATTCGGAGATTGCGGAGATCGAGGAGACAATATTTCAAACCGCGTTGTTGTTGCTGATGAGACGCGGAAGCCGAGACCCTTGGGAGAGCGTTTTGCCGACATCATTAACGTCAAGGACTTTGGTGCCAAGGGCGACGGCGTGACCGATGATACAGAGGCATGGATAAAGTTCAAGGCCGCTACTGGGGGCATAAAGTATATCCCCGAAGGTCACTATCTTATTGATGGTGAAGTTCGTTATTTTCCTGTCGGGTGTATTGGTAATGCCGATGCAGAAAAATTTGACGTAAGTAGATGGTCGCAAACTGTAGATAAAGGGAATGTTATCAATATAGGCAGAGAATGGATTCCTATTGATTTAAATGATTGTAAAAATATAGCACCTATAGTTGCTATTGAAAATAAAATAGATACTTCCAATGTCTCTGGGTATGACAATCGTGCTGTATGTGCGTATCTTACGCATACTCAAGAAGGCAATAATGAAGAAAATAGATTGTTTTCTACTACGCTCATACTTGGAGCCGAAAACAAAGCTGCCGGGGATAATGACGTTATTTGTTTTTCGTCCAGAGCGCAGCGATATGACGTTCCTGGGGGGGTAGGTGATACTGCCGGAACTGGAGGACGCATTGATACATATTCTCATCAAAAAGGTTGTGCAATGGGTGCAGAGTTTGCATCCCATGTAATAGACTGTGGAATACCTCGTCCTAGTGATTATGGCAATGTATCAACGTCAAAGTGGGTTACTCCTCTGCATATTACTGGAGATAGTACAGGCTCACCAGCTACGGCAGCAATCCTGATTCAGGGGAAATCTGGATATAACCCATTTTTTGATGGTATTCAGTTTTCCTATAGCATGTTCAAGTTTGCAAAGAATGCTACGTTTCTTATAAACGAAATTCCTAACAATGACGGAACTGTTAACCCCTCGTATCCGGGAGAATACGTTACTACTGATGAAAATGGGCATTTGGATGGAACCGTTGCGTTAAATATGGGCTCATTCAGTGAAGCAAACGGTTATCCTGATGTAGGAATAAAGTTTGGCTATTGCAAAGAGCACATAGCTATACCATCAGGGAAAATGATGAATAACCTCATGACATCCATGAGGATACATTCAAAATCTGGTGCAGGACTACGATTAGATGCAGATAAAAACGACAATGATAACTATTTGTCATGCTATTTGGGGTTTTATAATGATAGAATCCTAAAAGGACGTATTGAATATATACCAACAAATCAATCAATAAATATTGTAAATGATGCTCAAGGTTCTGGTCTCACATTAATTGGAACGAGTTTTCGTCCGACTACTAATGGGACGTTAGCACTTGGCGGGCCAGATAATAAATTTTCAGAAGTTTATGCTCAAACTGGAAATATAAATACTTCTGATGAAAGAAAAAAGCAGAGTATCTCTAATATTCCTGATAGAGTTCTTGATGCTTGGGGGGAAGTCGGTTTTTATGAGTTCAGATTTAATGATTCAGTAGAACGTAAGGGAGAAAAAGCAAGATTTCATACTGGCTTGATAGCACAAAGAATAAAGGCTGTATTTGAAAAATACAGTATAGATCCATTTAAATATGGTCTTCTTTGTTATGACAGTTGGGCAGAGAAACCTGACGTATATATCGAATATGACGAAAAAATACCTGCTGAGTATGATGAAAATAATAATATTATTGTTGATATGCGTATAGTTCATCATAAGAAACTTGTGGAAAAAGGAATTACGGCAGGTGAACTATATAGCGTTCGTTATGATGAAGCTCTTTGTCTTGAAGCGGCCTATCAGCGTCGTGAGCTCGAAAGATTGAAAGCTCGGATAGAGTCATTGGAATCACAGATGAGGTAAATCGTGGATCGAGTATATTTGCATGGAGTTGCGCAGGTAAAAAAAGTCGGCAACACGATGTACATCAATTCCGATGGCGGTGGTGTTGTCGATGAGAAAACGGTTATTGCTACAGGCAGTGATAAACCGCGAACTTTGGCTGATAGATTCTCTGACATCATCAATGTCAAAGATTTTGGAGCCAAGGGCGACGGCGTGACCGATGATACAGAGGCATGGGACAAGTGGCAGGATGTGCTCAAAAATAAAGGTATAGGGTATATTCCTGCTGGAAGCTACCTTGTCAACGGAGTCATACGGTATTTTATATCAGGATGCTTCGGTGACGGTATTAATAAAATAATCAACACCGGAATTGATGAAAACGAAAGCCAAATTGCTAACCATTACGGTAACACCGGCCCCATAGTCCAGATATACCGCAATTACACAGACTGGGAGAGCTTCTCTCCACTTATCGACTTGTCTTTCGATGCTAATGTAACAAAAAATAACGACTGGCATACTAACGGTTCCGGCCCACAGGGTATACAGGTTCGTGGCACAGCTAAGGGGAACGGCAACACTATGCCTATAGGGATCCGTTCCTTTATGCAGAACAAGCTCAACGGAGACGGGGACGCGGTGGCCCTTTGGGGAAGAGTGGTCAAGGAATCCCCTGATGGGGGAACAAACGACAGTGACTCGTGCGGCGTACATTGTTCCGCGTGGAACTTTTCTGACACAGGTAAGGGCCTGGTTATGGCTTCTGAGCATTGGGCAAGGCAAGGAAGCACAAGAGAAAACGAGCCGTATATTGTAACAGGGGCGCAAATAGGTGTCCCAGACGGAGCACTCGTTTGCCAGCATATCAACGCTAACTCAGATGTGGGCATGGCCCATGCCCTGCTGCTCCTTACTGGTGGTTCAAAAGGTTATGGTGCATGGAATGCTATACAAATCGGTCGTGTATTCGATAAAGCGGGAGAACACGGGGTTGACCACACCGTTGGCATAAACTGCGGTTCATGGTTGAAAGACTATGGTTATCCAATGTACGGTATACAGTTCGGCTACTGCCCGAATCATGTCCGTATGATTGGCGCATATCCATATAATATCAAAGCTGATATGACAGTCTTCCGTAACCAGGTTGATGATAATAATGCCATAATAGTAATAAATAAGAATACTGGCGAAGGGTATGCATCTTTTGTCTTTCAGCACGAAGGTGTTGCCGTTTCAGACATTATCACAGAGGTCGGCAACATAGATACTTTTTATCGTGTTAGGCAGGCCGGTGGTCATCATGTCTTTTATGCGCAAGACGCGGCTGGTACCCTGAAAAGGGTATGCTCAATTGGAACCATTGCCGTTTCCCCAGGTACTGATAATGAAGTGTCGCTTGGATGGAGTTCTAACCGTTGGACACAGGTTTTTGCATCAACTGGCGCAATATCTACCTCCGACGAGCGAATGAAACAGGATATATCAGATATACCTGATGCTGTGTTCAAGGCATGGGAGAAGGTACGTTTTCAGCAGTTCAAGTTCAAGGACGCTGTAGAAAAGAAGGGAGACAAGGCGCGTCTTCATTGTGGACTTATTGCGCAGCGGGTTATCGAAGCCTTCGCCGAGGAGGGGCTCGATGCCAAGGCATACGGTTTGCTGTGTTATGACGAATGGGCAGCGGAAGAAGCCGTCATTGAACATATAAAGGTTGTTGACCGTGAGGAAACATATAATGAAGACGGCTCTATCAAGGAGCCTGAAGAGTTTCACTATGAAGAGAATGTTCTTTCTCCCGCACGTGAGGCGGGAAGCTGCTACTCTATACGTTATGAAGAGGCGCTTGCTCTCGAATGTGCCTACCAGCGTCGTCGTGCAGATCGTATTGAGGCCCGACTTGCAGCGCTAGAAACAAAGTTGGGTGTCGTATGATCCAGAACCGTACAACGATCATCAACACGGCACTGATGCGCGTCAGTGCGCAGGGCATCAATTTGGCTTTTCAGGATACACCAGCGGCACAGGTTGCTGAGACTGCATACGACCGGAGCCTTGAATTTTGCCTTTCGCTGTATCCGTGGCCTTTCGCGCTTCGGTATGCGGTTCTTGCTCGGTCTGCTGATGCCCCTGCTTTCGGCTACCGATATGCGTACCCGCTCCCCGGTGACTGTATGCGCGTTCTGGATGTGAGGCGGCATGGTGACGCCGGGGAAGTGCCGACATGGGCATATCGGCATCCGGGGCCGCGCTACAGCATTGTCGGTCAGGAAATTTACACGGACGCGGATAGTCTCGCGCTCAGGTACGTGAGCAATGATCGGAATATGACTGTCAGCGAAACGTTTGCCGATGCTCTTGCGTGGAAAATCGCCTTTGAGATTTCGCAATACGTTTCTCAGGGCGCAGCGAATGCGCAGAACTATTTCCAGATTTTCGAGCAGGCCATTGACCGGGCGAAAGTAGAAGCCGACGCGCAGGATAATCCCGTGCGTGAGGAATGGCCTTCCCGCTTTCTGAATGAAAGGTGGGTCAACTGATGCCGATTTTTCATACCCAAAATGTCCTGAATGGCGGCGAAATTTCCCCACTGCTCCGGGGGCGTGTCGATCAGCCGCGCTACAACACGGGAACCCGCGAGATGTTGAATTTTGTCCCGATGCCGCAGGGGGGTGCAACACGTAGGCCGGGGACGCGGTATCTTGGTACGGCGAAGAATCAGGCGTCCCGGCTGGTTCCATTCGTGTTCAGCGAGACGCAGGGCCGGATACTTGAGTTTGGTGACAAGACAATGCGGGTATGGCTGCCTGACGGTACACTTATCACGGATGATTCGGGTGAACCGTATGTTGTAGAAACTCCATTCGCCGCTTCTGAGCTGCGGGCTATGCGGTTCGCGCAGTCGGCTGATGTGGTTTACTTCGCTCATCCGGCGTACGCTCCGTGTAAGGTGTCCCGGTACGCAGACGACGATTGGAGATGGGCGACACTCACATTTATGCCGTCCATTTCAGCGCCGAAAAAGCCTACATTGCAGATTTTGGACAAACGTGCTGATGATGACAAGCCCAAAAATCCGAGCAAGACGGACTACAGCTATGTGGTGACAGCCATTGATGAGGAGACGGGTGAAGAGTCCTCAGCGTCTCCTGCCGCCACGATTGAGGCTGAGGCCCTGAACAGCGTTGATTACCATATCCGCATCACATGGCCCGCCGTATCTGGGGCCAGCGAATACCGCATTTATAAGAAAAAGGTAGGTGTATTCGGATTTATTGGGCGGGCCAGCAAAGACGATACAGTAACCGCGACAACGACGCTCCAAGGAATTGATATAGGCGGTTATCGTTTTTCCCGGACGGCTGACGATTTGTATGTCGGAGTCTTAACTACGACGATTGAAAAGCCTAATGAGGAAACAGAAACAGTCGTCACCGGGGTCAGCGTTGGGGGAGACAACGCTTTTGAGCCAAAACTATACCCCGCATGGTACAATGCATCACTCAAAAAGCTTTTTGTCTATCACGATAAAAATGAACACGGCATTCCTGTAGGCTGGATCGGCGTTGATAATGTGCCTTCGACGTATGAAGGTAGATATAGTTCTTTTGCCAGTTATGCAGGTTTCGGTCAGAGTTCAGCCTATCCCCAAGGATTCCAAGGGGACATTCAGGCCAATCCGGTCTTTTTTTATACATATGCACAATACTATGACGACAAAAATATCGGTGCGGATACCGAAGACACGCCGATAGAACACAAGAACCCTTTTGAGGGTGAGGGAAACTATCCTTCGCAAGTCTTTTTCCACCAGCAACGTCTTGGCTTTGCGGCTACGGCGAACAGGCCAATCACCATTTGGCTTTCGCGGACGGGTGAGTTTGAGAGTATGGCTTCCTCGGTTCCTCCGAAAGACGATGACGCTATTGAAGTGACGCTTGCCGCGACTCAGGCGAACAAGATCGTATGGCTCCAACCTGACCGGAACGCTTTGGCTTTCGGAGCTGAGGGGAGTGAGTGGACGCTTGAACCTTCTGAGGGTGTAGTGCTCACGCCGTCAACCGTCTCCTTTCAGCTCCAGACGACAAACGGAGGGGAGGGCGCAGTGTCGGCGCTGTCGGTCGGCGGTGGCCTCCTGTATGTGCAGCGCGGTTCTGGGGCCGTCCGTGAGTTTGCCTACAACTACAGCGCGGACAAGTACCTTGGGCAGGATTTGACCATCCTTTCTAGGCATATCGTCAAAGATCGGGACATCACTGCATGGGCGTACCAGCAAGAGCCGTACAGCACGCTTTGGTGCGTCCTTTCCGATGGTACGTTTATCGGCCTGACCTACATGAAGGAACAAGACGTTATCGGCTGGCATCGGCATACGACTGAGGGGGAAGTGCTAGATATGGCTACAATCCCCGGAACGCCGGATGATCAGGTGTGGTTCCTCGTGCGGCGTTCGGGAGGCGTCTTTGTCGAGCGTCTGGAAACCTTTTTTGACAGTGATGACCTGAGTGAAGCTTTCTTTCTTGATTCGGCATTGCACTACAGCGGAACCCCTGCGGATACGTTCAGCGGGCTTGGGCATTTGGCGGGCCGGGCTGTGCAGGTTTTTGCGGACGGCGGGACGGTTGACGGTTTAACCGTAAGTGAGGTGGGTGAGCTCAAGCTTAAAGTTCCCGCGTCTTCCGTGCTTATCGGGCTCCCGTATACGGGGCGGCTTATCCCGAACCTGCCAGAAGTGCAGACGCAACAGGGGTGGACGCTCATGCACAACCGGAAAATTTTGGCTGTCAGGGTCAGGACGTACCGGAGCATGTCGTTTATGGCTGGCATCGAGGGGAACCTTTCGCCCATTGTTGACAGGCATATCAAAGGGGGCGCGTTCAGTGTGAGGCCATTTTTCAGCGACGGGACGGATTTGAATATGGAAACATGCGGCGGTTGGGCATCCGAGTCCCCGCTTGTCTTTGAAGTAAACAGCGCGACGCCGCTCACGATTCTGGCAATCGTCACGACGATGGAAATAGCGCCGTATGCCGGGGGAGGGATGCTGTAATGGGATTTGATCCTTTGACTCTAGCCTTGACTGCTGGCGGCCTTTCGGCGTTGTCCAGCCTGCAACAGACTTCTGCCGCCAACAAACAGGCGCAGTACCAGCAAGACATAGCGAAAGCGAACGCTGAGGCCGCACGGAATCAGGCGAAGATCACGGCTGAGAAGGGGCGGATTGAAGGAGAGAACCTTGACCGGGAACGGTCGGCGCTCCGGCGGCAATATGCGGATTTGCAGTCTGGAAATATCGCTTCCCTCGGTGCGCTCGGCGTCGATATGTCCAGCGGTTCTGCTCTGGACACGCTTGAAGGCAATGCCCTGCGGTTTTCTCAGGATGTGGCTCTGAATCGATACCAGAAAGCCCTTTCCGAATGGGAGACAGGTGAGAACGTAAAGGCTCTTGAGGCGAACGCGGCGAACTATGACGCAGCGGCAAGCTACTACGGATCGACGGTGAAGGGGCTTGGGAACTCGCTTTTGACTGCGGGCATCACCGGGTTGACCAGTGGGATCGGCGCCTATGCAATGGCGGGGGGATTCGGGGGGAGTTCCAGCAGTGGACTATTCGGCGGTCGGAAAATTGTTTCCGGTGGTGGGGGAATGTCTGAACGGCAATTTCTCAAAAACTACCTTTCGGGCACGAGATAGAAAATGGCGATCCGTATCCAGCAATACAATACTGGCCCCCGGCGTATCGGCTTCGGCGGCATTGATCCGGGGTATCAGCAACCGCGGATCGGGAATGTTGCGGCAAGGGCTGAGAATCAGCTTGCGGGCACGATTCTGGAGGCCGGGAAAGAGCTTACCAACATCGCAATCAAGGAATACGTGAGCACTGAGACGACGAGGGTGTCTCAGGCGCTTCTTGCCATGCAGAAAGAGCTTTCCGCCGAACGTGATCGCTACATGGCTGAGAATCAGGGGCAAAACGCCATTGATGCGGGCCAGCATTTCCAGAAGTTCGCAAGGGAGACGGCTCAAAAGTATTTTCAAGAGGGCGGCTTCTCCGGTCGCTTTGCCGAGATGTTCAACAAGCAGGCTGCGGGTACGGCGCTGCACTTTACTGAGCAAGGGCAGGCATACGGGCGGCAACAAAAAGCCGCGTGGGAAGACTCGGTTATCACTGGCGACATTGAAGATTTCCAAAGTCTTGCGGCTCAGAACTACAACAATCCTGAGCTTATCGAATTCAACCGTTTGGCTCTTCGGGAACGGATTGAGAACATGCGCCCCGGCATGGACAACCGGGCTCTTCTCTCCCGTATTGATGAGGGGGCCGCAGAAAGCATTATCAGCGGATACCTCTCACATGACGACATTAAGGGCGCTCGTGGGGCGCTGAATGAGTACCGTGGACTTCTTGGTGACAAGGTGAACGCGGTTGAACTCCAGATACGGAATCGTGCGGACGCACTCGAAGCCAAGGCGCGGGCCGAGGCGGAACGGGCACAGAATCAGGCGGCGGCACAGCTTGGAATCAGCCTGTTCCAACAATACGGGAACAACGCGGAAAGTGTACAGGAGCAGATTGGGAAGATAAAAGACCCCGTAATACAGGAGAAAGCTATTCAGTCATACCTCACGCAGCAAGGGCTACATGAGCGGTTGCAGCAACAAGCCGAAGTTCAGAAGAAAGCGGCTGTCTATAATGACGGCGTGTCACAAACAGAGGCGGTGCTGAAAGATCCCAACCTTACCTATGAACAGAAAAATTCGAGGCTTGCGGAAATTTTGGCGGGGATTTCCGATCCTAAAATGCGCAAGTCTGTAGCAGATTATCAGGACTTTTCGATCAACGGGGTTGAGGCCCCCGTCAATGACCGTATTCTTGCTGACGCTCAATCATACGCTGCACAACCGGGTGTGACCGCCGATATGGTAACTGCTCGTTTTTCCGGTTTCCTTCCCCCCTCCGCACTTCAAAAGGTAAGAAAAAGTGCTGAGGATCAGCAATGGAAGCAGGAAGAACAGAAGGTAAAACAATACGCTTTTGCTTACATGAAAGAGAAGCTGGGCTATACCCAGAGCCAATGTGAGAATGCGTATAAAGTAATACTTCCTTCATTAAATGGGGCTATTGGGTTTGAAGATAGGGTTAAAAAAATACCTCTTCTAATTGCAGAGGTAACGATGGTGTCACCGGGCAGATTTTGGGATTCTACGGAAAATGTTCCTGCTTTTGAGGTAGACTATCACAAACGCAATGGCTGGTATGTCAAAGAAGAAGGCGCCAAGCAAGTAAAGCGTTTTCGGTATAACCCGAATACGAGGGAGCTTGAAGAACAATGATTGAGCTGGAATTGCCCAACGGAAATATTATTGAGTTCCCTGACGATACGCCTCAAGATGTGATGTTGCGTTATGCCCAATCAGAAAAAGCAAATGGGGAAGTCATAACCGATGACCAGATCGAAGCTGTAGCTTCCGGCGATCTTTCAGCCACCGGGTACGAGCCGGATCCGCAGGTGATTGCAGGGTTTCGGCGTGTTCCGCAAATGAACATCACAGAAGAGGCTTTTGCCGGATATGTTCCGGGAAAAGCGGATCTTGCGCAAGATCTGGAGCTCCGTGCCCGAACCGTAGCCGAAACCTTCCCTGATACACTTTCTGCTGTTGAACTCTCGAACAAGACAGGCATCCCTGTAAGCACGGTTTTAGAGAATCATAAGGAGATCTCCAAGAGTTATGATGCTGTACAGAATGGCCCAACGCGCCGGGCCGCTCTGGAAAAGATGATTCGTGACGAGCCTATCACCGGACGTTGGCTTGTAGAGCAAGGCGCGGCTATGGTTGCCGGACTTGGCGATCAGCTCCCTGAAATCGGAGTATTTGAAAACCTTTCACAGGAAATGCAGGAAGCAACTAGGATTGGGCAACTGCAAATCGAACTAACAGATCTACTGAACAAAGTTTTTTGGCAAAATAATCCCGATCCTGCCGACCTCCAGCGCATTGAACAGATCAATTGGGAACTCTCCGTTAATCAGGCGTACCGCCAAGATGAAAGCTTCTTGATGGGGGCTTACCGCAGTTCTTTTGCTACGTTTTTTTCTCAAGTTGCAGAGGGGGCTTATCGTTCCGTACTCGGAGGGGCACAGGCCGGGACTGCTGCGGGGGTGGCTACTTCTGCCTTTGGCCCTGTATCTGGCGTCTCCGCAGGTTCAGCCTTTGCAGCGGGGGCCGGGGCTGCCGGGATTCGTTACGCCTTTGAGATGTCTCTTGGTGAAATTTATGGTTCACTTTCACAGCTTAAAGATGAAAACGGGCAACCTCTCCCGCGTGATGAAGTTCGCCTTCTTTCATTCCTTGGTTCCCTACCTTCGGGAGCATTGGAAGTGGTGGGGGTACATAAGGCGCTTTCACTTATCCCCGGCGCTGACAGGCTCTTAAACCGGGCAACGGTGGCCTCCGCACAACAGCTTTTGAGCCGTAATCCTTCCCTGTTGAAAGCCGTAGGAAAGGGTGCAGGGGAGGCCCTCGGAGCATTGGCTACCGAAGTCGGCGTAGAGACTGCACAGGAAGGGATTAACATCATCACGGAAGAAGTCGCGAAACAAATCAGTGACCAGCCTTTCCGTCTGACTACAGGTGAAGAAGCCGCTGAACGGCTTTCTGACGCGGCCTATGAGTCTCTTAAAGCGTTTGTTTTGCCGATTGGCGTAGGCGGCGGGGCTATGCGCGTCCGTTCCGCCGTGCGCGATTCCAGAAGGGCAATGAACAGTGCGAATACATTGCAGTCTCTTTCTGAACATGCCGCCAACAATAAGCTGATTAAAGAAAGTCCCTCCTCTGCTGAACAGCTCATTGGGCAGTTGAAGGAAGAGGGAGTTTTGGGAGATCTGTACGTTAATCCTGAAGCCATGCAGCGCGTTCTTTTCCAGTCTGATGAGGGGTTGCAGATTGCGCAGCGTATCAAGGTATCCGCTGAGGATGTCGCGGACGCTATGGCTCTCGGAACTCCGGTTGCCATTCCGATGGAAAAGGCAGTCCCTTATCTGCTGAATACGGCGCAGGGGAAGGAGCTCTTGCAGGACTCCACGCTGGATCCTTCGATCATGTCTCCCGGTGAAGTTCAGGAAGTGACCTCCGGGATGACGCAAGAACAGCTTGCACAGATTGAGGCGCTCAATTCATTCCTCGATTTCGTTGATTCAAGCATTGAGCAGGCTCAGAACAACAGGGAAAGCTTTGACCGCATTGCGGCCCCCTACGTCCAACAAATGCGCGACGCAGGCTATTCTGAGTCTCAGGCGCGGCATTATGGCGATCTCCTTGCCGCCAATGCGGAACGTATGGCGCCGATGTACGGCATGGAACCTGCCGCATGGCTTGAATCCCGGTTGCAGGGCATCCAACTCATAGATCTCAATGCCCCCACGCAGGACGTTCTTGACGCCCGTACACAGCGCGCCTTTGCCCGCCAGCCTTTGGCTGAACGCGATCCTTTGTTGGCTTTGGTATGGGGACGGCTTGACGGGAAAAGCCTTTCCTCAGCCTACAATGCCGATACGCTCAAGGAAATTACGCGAGCAAGAGGGCGTGGACTCTTCAAGTCGAGAGAGAAGGGCGGCATTCCCATTGACGAGCTTGCGGATGAAGCCGTACGCCGTGGGCTTCTGCCGGAAGGAAGCGGGGCGGATGAACTTGTTGAGCGGTTGAAGCAGGGTACGGCCTATCACCAATTCATTGATCCCGCCCGCGTTGAGGCGCATCCAAACGTTCAGGACGTTGTGCCTGTACTCCGGCGCGTCTTTCACATGAACACGATGGAACTTGACGACAGCATGGCCACCGTGACCGTTCCCCGTGAAGAAGGCATGAGCGGGCCTTTGACTGACATTTACCAGCATGAAGCGTTGTATGAGCTCTATCCTGAACTGAGAGAAGCCCAATATGAAGTTGTGCCGGAAGAACGGCTTCCGGGGAATCTCGCCGGATATTCTCCCAAATACGGAACAATTTACATCACCACCGATCCCGATGTGACGCCAGCCGTCATTGCGCATGAAGTGCAGCACGCGATCCAAGACATTGATGAACGGTTTGATTTCGGTTTGTCGGAAGAAGCCTCCCAAGAGGTCTATTCTCAGGTTGAGCAGGAACTTAAGGGAAGAGTCCCGCTGGAGCGTGCCCGTGTTCTTGCCGCTCGCATTCAGTACCTTTCTCAAGCGCATGAGATCCAAGCTTTCGACACGCAAAACCGTTTTGAACTGACGGCGGAAGAGCGGGCCAAGTACGAACCGAACAACCCAAGTACCTACTATCAGCGGAAAGATAAAAACAATATCCGGGGACAAATTGAATCTACTGCTGACGGGAAATGGTTGATCAGCGTCTTCAAGGGTAAAAAGAACCTTTCTACGATTATTCATGAAACGGGGCATTTTTTCCTCGAAAACCTTCGGGATGCCGCTGCGCTTGAGACGGCCCCGGAATGGGTCAAGAACGATTGGGACGCCATTAAGAAAGAACTTGGGATCAAAAGTGATGGCGTTATCAAGAGGGAAGCACACGAGAAGTTTGCCCGCCAGTTTGAAGCCTACGCGCGGGAAGGCAAGGCCCCACGGCAAGAACTGCAATCGGCGTTCAGGCAGTTCCGGGCATGGCTTACTGCAATTTATCGTTCCGTCCGGCGTTTGCTTGGTGATGCGGAACTTTCCGCCGATGTGCGCGCCGTATTCGACAGGCTTCTTGCCAGCGAAGAAGATATTGCTGTTGCCCGTGAAAACGGTTCCCCGGCTCCAGCTATTGAGCGTGCCTCGGAAGTGTTGGGTATCCCTGCGGAACGTCTTGACGCCTACAGACAGGCCGTTTCCAGAGGGATGCAGAAAGGGGAAAAAGAAATTGCACTGCGCCGGATGCGCGAACAAAAGCAGGTCGAGAACGAGGCACGCACAGAGGCGCGGGATTTCGTGCGTGATGCTCCTTTCTATCGTGGGATCCGTGAACTTTCCGCAGTCGGCGGCATCAATTGGGATTCTCTTATAGACATGGCTACTGAGGATCTGGCGTGGCTGTTGCGCGAAAAATGGAATGCGGGCCGGGATCGGGATGTCATTAAAGGACGGGGTGGGGTATCTATCGACGATGCCGCAGCTTATCTTGGCGTGCGGGACGGGACGGAAGTTCTCGCAGTGCTCATGAATGAACCGACAGCGGCTGAATACACTGAAACCCATATCCGTTCAAAAGTCGCTGAATGGGAAAAGACTTACGTACCCGATGCAGAATTCATGAATGATGCGATGGATGAAGCTTTGCGTATTGAAATTGAATCTCTCGGCGGGAATGCGGGCCCCACAACCAAACAGTTGCGCGATGTTGTTGATAGGCGTGTGGGCGTCAAAAAGGCTTCCGCTGTTGATGCCGAGTATAAAGCACTGACGGCGGCAATTCGCAAGCAGAGGGTTCTTATTGAGGAGGCTGTAAGGGAAGTCCGGCGGGAAGAACAGACAAAACAGCGGGGGAGCGATGCCGCAAAGAATGCGCGTATAGACGAACTGCGTTCCCGCCTGGCACAGCTCAAGGAAGAGGAAAGGTTGAAGCGGTCGGCACTTGGAGCGGCTTACCGTGCGCGGATTGAACGGAATCAAAAGATACGCCAGATCCGGCGTATTGCACGGTCAAAGGATATTCCCGACAACTTCAAACAGCAGATCCTTTCTCTCGTCGCACACTTCCCCGGCCTTGGCGCTAAACGCATGGCCCCCCGTCCTGATGAGAACAGGCCGACGCTGTTGCAGTTCCAAGAAGCCCTTGGCGTGGAATACAGCCTCGACCCCACAGGAACGGTTTCGCCTATTGCAGGGTGGATATTTGAGGAATCGCAGCGCACAGGGCTGCGCCGGGCAAGTGAGCTTTCCCTGTCCGAATTGCGCGATGTATACGATGCGATCAAGATTCTGGCGCATCAAGGGAAGGCACAGGATGCGCTGATCGGTATGCTGCATAAGCAGGAGCTTGATCAAGCCGTGGCTGAAACCGTGGCGCCGATGGCTTCCTTGAGCGAGATAAAACATATTACGGCTGATGAACGCAGCCGTTTGCCCGGCGCGTTGCGCGCATGGTTCCGTGATTCCCTCGCCAATATGAAGGTGATGCGCTACCTGTTCGACGCTGCGGACGGCTACAGGGCGGATCACGACGGGCCGAACAGCCGCTTTATCGTGCAACCTCTCCAGCGCGCCGCGTCGCAGGAGCAGGCGTTGTTCCGTGAATACGGCAATGCGCTGCGCGGGCTTCTTGATCCCATTATGGGAAGGGACATGCACAAAACATTCACAATTGAGGGCGTCCGTATGCTGCCGGATGTTGAACGGGAGTTTGGCGGACAGTGGACAAAAGAGCGTGTTCTTTCCGTTGCCCTGAATATGGGGAATGACGGCAACCTCTCGGCGCTCCAGCGCGGCTATAACTGGAATATGCAGGACTTGGAGGCAATCACCCGCAGGATGACAAGTGCTGAATGGCGGTTTGTACAATCCGTATGGGATCTGATTGATAAGCTGTATCCGGTGATCAACGCCACATATGAGAAGATGTACGGCATCCCGTTGAAGCGGGTAGAAGCTAAACCGTTTACAGTGGTTTCCACTGACGGTGAAACCATCACTATGCGGGGCGGTTATTATCCTCTCATGTTCGACAAGCGATTCAGCGAGGCGGCACAGCGAAATTCTGATTTTGATGCCCTGAACTCACAGGAGGCTATTCTACGGACGCCGAACCCGAAAAGCGGCATGACGCAGGAGCGTAAAGGCGCGGGGCTGCCTCCGCTGTTGTCCCTGTCCGTGCTGACTTCCCATGTTGCGGACGCCATTCATTACGGCACCCATACGCTGCCGCTTTTGGATGCCTACCGCATTGTGAAACAGCCTGTGTACCGCAGGGCCATGCAACGGGCTTTTGGAGATGAAGCCTATGCGCAGGTGGTGCCGTGGCTCCGTTCCATTGCCCGCCCAGATCGTACAAAGATCGACGGTATCAACAAGATGTTCGAGTTCTTGGCGCGCCGGGGTTCTCTGGCGGCGATGGGGTTCAGTTTCCGTACGGCGTTGCTCCAGATAACGAGTTTCCCTCAGTCGATGGCAGAAGTTGGCACGGGCGCTTTCATACGCGGGGCGTACCATATGATCGCCCACCCTCTGGAAAGCTGGAATACCATCCGGGAACTTTCCCCCTATATGGTGAGCCGTTCACGGAACATGGAACGGGACGTAGCGGACAGGCTCAAGCCGTTCAGAGAAGGTACAAAGATTTTCGGCTCGAAATGGGAAGAAGCGGCCTTTGCCATGATTCAGGCTATGGATGCCATTGTTGCCTATCCGACATGGATGGCGAAGTACAACGACGCGATAGGTAAAGGCGTTGAGCAATCCAAGGCTGTGCTGATGGCCGACGATGCCGTAATCCGGGCACAGGGTTCCGGCTTGACGATGGATACCACTGCGCTGATGCGTAAACCGGGGGCTGCCCGTCTGTTTACCATGTTCATGAGCTTTGCCATGAACTGGCAGAATCGGCAAAGGTACTATCTTGCGGGGTTCCGTGAATCTCTACGGACGGGACAGTCTGAAATCGGAACGGCACGGTTCTTCTCCCATTTCGCACTCGAATGGCTGGCACCTCCAATGCTGACGCTGCTTTTAATTGGTTGGGGCCGCGATGGGGAGCTTCCTGAACTTGAAGATGTGGGCTCTGAACTGCTCGGTTACTGGTTGATGGGGATCCCGATTGTCCGGGAAATCCCGGCCTTGTTCGAGTACAACAAGAAGTTTGGGGATAGTGCGGCATTCAAGGGACTGAATGCGGCGGTGACGGCAACTCGCGGCGGAATGAAGATTGCGGCGGGGGAAGCGTCTGATGAGCAGTTCTACAAGACGATGAAGAACACGCTTGACGCCGTTGGTTTTGTCGCGGGGGTTCCCACGGCTCCGATCTGGCGCACGGTTGAGGGAACGGAAGCGTTCCTTGAGGGCAATGCCGGGCCCCTCGCTCCTATCCTCGGCGCTCCGTCCAAAGACAAGCAAAAACGTACATCGGCATTCTGATAACCGCTCTTTGACAAGGAAATAGGGAAAGGATAGAAAACCGCCGTGGGCCAGTCTCCGAAAGGAGGTTGTGCCTATGGAGCAGTTCCTGCTGAACGTCCTCGCCAATGTGTTGGCGGGCGTTATCGTGGTTCTCGTTGCACCTTACTTGAAAAAGTAGGCTGAAAACGAGTTGCCCCGGTAGGGACTGACCTCCCTGCCGGGGCTAAAAACTGGATGAGATAGAATCAAATCCGGGGACTGGCCCCAAAGGGCGGTGGGTGTTGGTAGCACTCGCCGCCCTTCCTGTTTGAGAAGATAACTACGTGCGGAGATTAAGTCAACGGCTCATCGAGCAACCACAGTGCCGCATCCCTGAATTTTCGCCGGGGCAGGCATGAGTATTTGCACCCGTACCTCTCCCGCATCATAGAAAAAAGCCTGTGGTGCGCCGTCCTGCGTTCGATTCTTCCATCCGCCACACGAGCCGCCTCCACATCCATGAGCGCCAGCAACGCCCGGCGCTGAAAATCGGTGATGTACATGGCTGGCCCCTATCCGCGTCCGCTCAAGACTCGGTTTGCGGCACGGGCGGCAATGATTGCCTCCCTCATACGAGACAGTCCGGCGTCAATCCAGTTGTAGGCATCGTATGATTGATAGGCCAGTGCGCTGGTAAGCCTATCCTTGGAAGCGGGATCCATTGTTGGGAGCATACCGAGCATGGCGGCATAAGCCCCTTGATTCAGGCGGATGTATTCGGCGTTGAGCTCCGAAAGGCGGGTTCTGGTTTCCACGGAAAATTCCATGAATCGCCTTTCAAGATCGTTGAGGGCCTTCACACGGTCGGCGTAGGGTAAAGACGGTGCTGTCAGCTTCCTGCTCTTCTTTCGGGCAAGCTCTTCTTCCATCGCGTTGAACGCTTCAATGTAGGCCAGCTTGATCGCTAGGGCCTTCTTTCCGGTGTACCCCATGACCAGCAACATGAAGCCGTCGCGGTATATGATGTACATGGGACGGTTCTTAGCTTGTTCATCGAGGTAGGAGGCCAACTCAAAATTGAGTCGGCTAAATTTTTCCGGTGAGTTAGATACAATTTGAGCAATATCTCGTACTACATTCCCGTGCCGTTTTTCAAAAAACTTTGACACATCAATGGAGGTGACGGCGGGACGTCCCTTGTGAAGGGATACGGAAGGAACGGGATCGGAAAGGAGAAGGGATTGAGACATGGTGCAAACTCCTGTGTTTGGAAGTTGGCACCGCCTACGAATGACGATGCCGGGTGTTCGTAACCGCACACAGGAGCGGCTCCCCGCCTTTAGCCTTGCGGCTTGGACATATCGGGGACACCCGGCATCAAGAAGATACAAGTATAGCAGGAAACCGCAGTCAAAAAGAGTCTTGACTTTGGCATAAGGGCACAAAAAAAGCCATACTTTCGGGGTGGCGTTGTCCGCCTGTGTTTGGTGTTACGAGCACCGTGGGAAGACAACGCCACAAAAATGGGAAAATGTCAAGATATTTATTCCCAATTTTTTTTGAGCTCTAATGCTAATTCTTCAAATAATTTTCCGGTAGAAGGAAAACAATTTCCAGTCCATCCACCTTTTTTTATAAATAAAATAGTATCATTTGTTTCCAAATCAACAAGTTCTAAAGTGTATTCATCAAACTTGACTTGTTTGTTATATAGACACCAATCAATAACCGCTCCTGGATATTGATTTATTCCATATCTTGCTTCTGATATATTATAGCTTAGTGAAGTGGATTCGTCTACTTTTTTTTCTTTTGATACTATTGATGGGGTATTTTTAACTTTAAAACCATATTTAATTAAAGACTTTTTTAAATCGTAATCAAATTTTGTTGAATCTAGAAGAACTATTTCATGGGTTGTTGTGTCTATTGGGGTGTCACTTACTCTGTCAACTGATAATGATGATGCGCATCCGTATAGCATTATTGAAAATATTGTTATAATTTTTTTCATATTTATCATCTCTCTTTATTGTTTTTAAAAGAAATGGGGAAATGGTATTCCCCAAAAATTTTTTCTTTAACTATTTAGGTAACTAGATGCCTAATAAAAGTGGCTAGTTGTCAAGACGATTTACATAGATAAGAACAGTGTCAGTATTTCTTTTGCCATTGCTAATATAATTATGATATTATAGAATATCATGAATTTTATTGTTTTTTTTAGAACGAACTTAAATATAATGAAAAAGATAAACGCACCAGCAACAACAAAAAATAAACTTCCTATCCCGTAGCCGCCTAAGAAAGCGAATACCCTTGAAAATTGTTCTAGATCCCATACCCAAGGTAAAAAAAGTACCATAAAATATGTACATGTTAACAATAGTCCACATGTCCACTTCGCAAAAAAGTTATTTGTTTCTAGGGATTGGACAGAATTCGTTTGTGGGGTTGCATTTTCAGGCATGATTTCTCTCCTCGTCTATTTTTGCCCCTATCAGAAAACGCATAGGAAGGGAAATGAACTGAAATCACACACAAAAAAGGAGGGGAAGAAAGGAAGGCAAGGGGGTGAAGACATGACAAACCCCTTGGAAAAGATTATGATTTGCGATGAAGAAGGATAGTGGCGGGGGAGGTGCGAACTCCCCCACCGGCTCGGCGGTGAGACGCCGAACCACGGCCCCACATGAGGATTGGGCCCCTCATGCAGAGTATCCGTCCGTATTGGTGCTCCGAAGGACGAAGCAAGTTTTGCATAGCACTACGAGCGGGATGGGGCAAGAGCAAGGAAGTTTTGAATGTCGGTTGAACGACTGACACCCAAAGAGGCCGCACAGTATCTTGGTTTTTCGACATCAACGCTTGAAAAGTGGCGCAGGGGCAAAAAGGTTTGGGATGAGTCGAACCGGGGGCCGCGATATACGAGCCTGAACGGCAGGATATGGTACCGGAAGGATTGGCTCGACGACTGGCAAGATTCGGTTTGGGCGCTTCCCGCAAGAAGCCGCACAATGCCGCAATGAAGCCCATGCCTGCCCATTGCGCCGCATTTTCCCTCTTAACCTGTCATACTTTCAGCATATCCATAGCAAACTGACCTCCAAGGAACCCGCATATCGCGGGTCAAAACTTTGGAGGTCATTTTTTATGGCTGAATTTGCATCGAAAGGTGTAGCTGGTACGGGGTTGGGGCTTGGTATCGCTGGTACCGCGCTTGCTCTTCTGAACAACGGTGGCGGCTGTGGGCTTGGCGGTCTTCTGGGTGGTGGCAACTGCGGCGGTATGCAGGTGCTGGTATCCGAACAGGCTGGTCAGATTGCCCGCCTTGCCGCTGAGAAGTACGCTGACGGCGTTGGGATTGCCACTTATAAGGAATCCCTGTCTGCAATGGATAAGCGGTTTGATGAAAACCGCGCCCGTATCAGCAACCTTGAAAAGGTCGTGGCTGAAAGCGCTGTGCGAGAAACCGAACTGCGCGGTGAACTGCGCAACCTTTACACCTACCTGAACGGTCATTTCGTGCCCGGTAAGCTGGTGATGCCCGCTGACGCGATTTGTCCCGAACAGATGCCGCGTTATAACTCGTGGACGGCACCCACCGGAACGGCTCCTGCTGCGGCTTCCGCGTCGAAGTAATCCCAACACCGGGGGAGGACGCTCCCCCGGTTATTATGGAGAACAACGGGCATGAAAATGTCGCCGGGTAATATCCCCGCGCTCATAGGCGCATATGTAGAGCAAGAGGTTGTTCCAAAAGCAAACGGCTTGCAAAAAGTAATGTCGTATCTTGCCGTACCCGTGATCGGGGCGCAGGCACAGCAGATGTTTACTCAATACAAGTCAGCATTGTCTGCCCTTGGCGCTTTGACCGATGACGGCATGATTGACCTTGATGTCTTGTACCCGCGTCTGAAGGACGCCGTACATAAGGCGGGCAAGGTTCCGGTCATGGGCATTATCTTCGATGAAAGCGACGTGGACAAGCTAAACGCCATTGCGCAGCAGTATGCGCAATAGGAGGATGATATATATGCTTGACGAAAGGCAAAAGACGATCTTGAAGCATATCCGGGATAAGGCTATCGAACATGCTGAGGAATGCGTGGACGATGAAAGCCTTCACTCGGCGGGGGAGTGGATCGATATTGCGATGGATGCCGATCATATTCTCCGCAAGCACGAATGGATGGAAAAACATCCGAACGTCTAGCCCAGATAAGGCAGGCCGGGTTCCGAAAAGGGCCCGGCTTTTTTGTTGCCATGATTTACGGGCATGGGTAGAGTTTCCAGAGAAAGAGGAGGAAAAATATGCCTTTGCCCATGCCCGAAGAAGAGGAAAACTTGCGCTGCCCGCACGGTGAACGCTACCAAGCCCTAATGCTGTGCTCTCTGGACTGTGCAATAAGTGGTGCCCATCCAGACAGGAAAACAAAGGCCGATGGTCGATTCATCATCACGCCGTGGTGGTGCCTGCACAAATGCAAATGGCTGCCTGAGCACAGAGACGAGATCCGGTTTGTGGTGAAAAAGTCGGATTGAAGGCACAAAAAAATCCCCCTCCCGGCGCGAACCGAGAGGGGGATCGAAGTATCCACACAACATATTAAGGCACCCTTTTTTAGCGCGTTGGGAAGACGCTTTTTGCTGTCTGCACCAAGCAACTTGGTGCAGGATATTTGTTACTTATTGAAATAAATTGTGAAAGTACTTTTTCGCGGAAAAAGAAAACGCCCGCCGGATTCCGGCGGGGCCTTGACCTTGGGGCCTTGGGTGACCATAGTAAAGGATATTTCCCTCTAAGGAGTTTTCATGAATACGCCATCTTCAGCCCTTTCCGATGAAATGAAAGGGGCGATGTCCACTCTGCTCAACGCCGTTATTTTTGAACAATGGCTTCGTTTTTCCTGGATTGAGGAAGACGAGGAAGGGGATTTTTGCATCCAGATCCCTGAGGAGACGGTCAGCGAACTGGTGGAGGATTATCCTGAATACAAGGGGTTGATCGCCCAGCTCAACGGGACCATCGTTGATGCGGACATGGCCTGTTCCGCCGTCCTCGGCTATGCGCGATCCTCGCTTGGGGAACAGGGCCTCGCCGTGTTGGAGCACAATGAATTTCAGAATATGGTGGGGCGCTTCCACCAGTGGCTCAACGACAATGTGGAAACGCTGGATCAGGAGCCGAAGAATTTCGATCAGTGGTGTGCATTGTTCCATGCCGAATTGCAGCAAGCCCCCAAGGGCGGCGATGCGTAAGCCGCCTTTGAGCGTCCCGTCGCTGACGGATTTCGCACATCAGGCCATCGGGCGGGCGGTTTGCGCCGCCCATGAGAAAGGCGGGGGCGGTGTCCCCGTCTTTCCGCTTTTGGTGGACGCCACGGCGGGGAACGGCTACGACACCGCTTTTCTGGCGCGTCTGGCGGGAGAGGGCGGGCGCGTCGTGGCCTTCGACGTCCAGCGGGCCGCGCTGGACGCCGTCCGCACCCGTCTGGAAGGGGAGGGGCTGCTGTCCCGTGCGGACCTTGTGCTTGGCGGGCATGAACATATGGAAGAGGCCCTGCGGGGGCTGTTCCCCGGTGCCGTGCTGACGGAAGGCGTTTCCGCCGTGTCGTTCAATCTGGGGTTTTTGCCGGGGAGCGACAAACGGATCGTCACCCAGGCGGAAACGACGCTGGAGGCGCTTGATGCGGCGGCGCGGCTGTTGTCTCCGGGCGGGCTTTTGTCCGTGCACGTGTACACGGGGCATGCCGGAGGCATGGAAGAAGGCAGGGCCGTCCTTGCGTGGAGCGAAGCCCTGCCTTGGGAAAAGTGGCGGGTTACGGCCCTGTCGCAGCACAACAAGGCGCGGAACAGGGAATGGCTGGTTCTGGCGGAGCGGCTTTATTTGCCCCAGAGCGAAAGGTGCGGCCCGGCGTCGGCCAGTGCGTCGAGGGGGATGTCCACGACCTGCGGCCCTGCGGCCCACGGAGCCACCTGATAGGGCTGGAAGAAGATGCGTATGCCCTCCGGCGTGAGCGCAAAGCTGGAGAAGTTTTCGGCTTCGGGGGCGGTGCCGCTGCTGAGCATGTCGTCGTTGTACATATCTCCGAGGGATTTGGTCAGGGCCTTGGTGCAGTAGCCGCTCATGACGTCGAGCGCCGTATCCAGATTTTCAAAGACGTCATACAAATCAATGAGCGTGCCGCTCTTCATATCATAGGTCGTCGTGGTGATTTCAAGATTGCCGTGCGCGCCGCCGGTATAGCTGGCGGTCTTCCAGATGATCGAAAGGACGGACGGCGTGGGGCGGGTCGTGCCGTAGGTCGTTTCGAGCTCATAGGGCACGCCCAGATCCGGTTCTTCGCCATAGGTATTCTGGAACGTGTCCACCGCTTGCTGTGCCCAGTCGGCCACATCGGCATCCACGCGGGCATTGCCGGTTATCGGGTAATGTACCCGAATCTGAATCTTGCCGGTCTGCCGGGAAACCACGGCGTCGCGCTCATTCAGGGCGCTGGCAGACGTGGGGATCGCCAGCGCGACAGCACAGCACAGCAGAAGGAAACGGACGAAGTATGACATGGGAGATCCTGCTCCGAGTGATTTTGCGGCAGACATGACATCCGGAAGCCGTTTTGTCCAGAGGTTAGAGGTCAGATCCGGCACGCCGCGTACAGCCGGGCCAGCCACGGCCTCGAATAGATTTCCAGCCTGAGCCTGAGCCAGCTCCACCCTGCGTCGCGCACCTTGAAGCGATGCACGGCTTCGGGCGCGGCGGGCGGGTTGGCTCCCATGCGTGTGGTGAAGAAGACGGAAAACCCGGCTTCCCGCCCTTCTTTCAGCGCCACCTCGGAACCGCTTCCCCACGGCCAGCACAGCGAGCGCACAGGATGCCCCAGCTCCCGGCGGAGCGTTTCCGCGCAGGTGCCCAGCTCTTCGCGTATGCGGCTGCGGCGGGCCGCTTCGCTTTCCAGCGAACCCAGCCGATCCGGGGAAAATCCCGCCACAAGCGTTTCCAGTGCGGCTACGTTTTCCGCCGATTGGAAGAACGCACGGGCCGTTGCCGGTTCCTGCGGCACGAGGCGCCGCACGGCGGCGACCAGATCGGGGGAAGGGATAAAGGCCCGGCTGTACAGGAAGGGGCGTTCCTTGAAGCGGGGCAGGCCCCAGACTTCAGGGAAATCGACCGCGTTGAACGTGTTCGTCCGCGTTCCGGGGACGTGGAAGCGCTGTCCGGCGGCTTCCAGTGAGGAGGCGGGCTTCCGGTGCCTGTCGTGGCGGTTCACCGGGCCCCATTCCGGGCCGGCGAAGACGGCGAGGTGGCGGGCGGAATGTGCGGCTACGGCCATGACGCCGCTGGACTCCATGTGCCGGGCCTCTTCCCAAGAAAAGAACAAGTCGCGGCGTACCTGATAGCCGAAAGGGGTGTCGCACATGGGCGCATCCACAGGGGGGAGGCTGGACGGGGATAAACCGTCCCAGACGTCGGCAAGGGTCGGACGGCGTTTTTTTTCAGCCTCCATCCTGTCGGTGACGGCAAAGACGACGCCTTTGTGCCCGTATTTCCGCAGGATGGGCCATGCGTAGACGTAGTTGTCCAGATACCCGTCGTCAAAGGTGATCAGCAGGGAGCGCGGCGGCAGGGGCGCGCCTTCCAGCAGAAAGGCCTCCGCCTCATCAAGGCCGATCCCGCGCCAGCCGTGTTCGGCCATGCCCCGGCACTGGTCTTCAAAATGTTCCGGGCTGACGGCGATGGCCCCCGGAAAACGGCTGACGTAATGGTACATGAGTACAGGAAGGCTGTATGCGCTCATGGGGCATCCTTGAATGTTTGGAGGAAACTCGAAGAACCGTTTCCGCTTGCAGGGGAAGGGGCCGCCCCACGCTTCCCCTTTCTGGGGGGGATGATGCGGAAAGCGTATGCCGGGAGGTGCCTTCAATACCCGTGCGTACCGCTTTTTTATGATGAAGCGCGCAAGGTTTCAACCATCCCCGATACGGAAAGGCTCTGGTATGGCATGTGGGGGCATCTCCACGGTGCGGTGAAAAGGCAGCCTTTTTCTCCAGCTTTCCCATCGGCGGAATCCATAGTTGAGGCATTGTATTGGTTATTCCTTTGGAATTTCAAGGAAAAAAGCGCCAGCCATTTTTATGGCACAGCTATGGAAAAGGGGCGGCCCCTTTCCCGGAACCGCCCCTGAAAGGCGAAAGCTAGAGGCTGCCGCTGGTTTTGCGCTGTTTGGTTCCCGTATTGGACGCCCACTGGTGTTCGGGGGAGAGGAACTGCATCGGGTTGATCGGCTTGTCGTGGAGCCGCACTTCAAAGTGCAGGTGTGGGGCCGTAACCCTCCCAGTCCTGCCGAGGTTGCCGATGTATTGGCCTTGTTTGACTTTTTGCCCTTCCCGGACGCCGAGCTTGTCCAAGTGCGCATAGCGCAGGATAACGCCTTTCCCGGCGTCGATGTCGATGGTCAGGCCATAGGAGCCCTTGCGCCCGCTGTATACGATGGTGCCGGGCGCGGAAGCGACGACTTTTTCCCCGCGTTTTCCGGCGATGTCCACGCCCGCATGCATGAGGCGCCTGCGTTTGATGGGATGTTTGCGGGGGCCGAAGGACGAGGTGACCCGGATGGTTTCCTTGACGGGCCGGATGAGCGAAAGGGCCGGGTAGAGCGAGGGTTCCTTGAGCATTTCCGGCGTGGCTTCGATGTCGCCGTCGTCGAATTCCTCATCAGGGATGGGAGTGAAGCGGGCGTTGGAACCGTTTGGGCTGACGCTGGCGGTCTGGAATTCACGGCGGGCCGTGTAGGAAAGCGTTTCACGCGCCGGGGGGCGGTATTCATGCAGATTGGTCAGTGAGTCATGGTAGCGGACGATGGAATACTGGTGGTGCCGCAAGCCGGACTGCTGTGGGGCGCAGGCTGTGAGGAGAAGGAGGCAAAGGGCGGAGGAGAAAAGAATAAGCCTTTTTGCCGCGCCGGAAGGCAAAGATGAAGGTTTGAGCGTCATGAAAGGTTCCTTAATTTACGAGGCCGCATCCATAGGGAAGTGGGGGAAACTCGCCCCGGCCGTGATGTCATTGCGGAAAGAAGGAGGGACAGTAGCATCCCGGACAAAAGCTGTCGAGCCGATGGATTTTTTTGCGGGCAGCTCGGCCAATCGGCCATAAAAAGAAGCTGTTACGCCATGATAGCGCCTAAGCGAGCCCTCTTTTGTCTATCCGGTTTAAAAAACTGTACATATTTATCGTCGTATGATTTTTCAATGATCATGGAGGATAAGAACGGCCTGTCGGAAGCCGTGCGCTGAGAAAATTTTTTTGGAAAAAATTTGTTATCGTCAATAGGAACTTTTCCGACAGGGGGGGGCGTTTTATGGAATCCTCTATCGTGGCAAAAGATTGGTGCCCGTTTGATGCAATTCAATGTGTAGCTATTGAGGGAAATTTTTGGCTGTGTTCAAGTTCGTGGTTGATACAAGATTCCAACTGGAAAGGAAGAGTTCTTTGGAAATGATTTGGAGGTCTCGCAACAATTCTTCAAAACTGGATTTCATGTAATGAACAAA
>NZ_DBMAFI010000006.1:0-4103 GCF_057864385.1 Bilophila sp.
CCCCTCTCCCTCCAAAGACTTTCAACTGGTGGGGAGGCTGCGCGGAAGGAGTTCCTATCGTATGGAAGGAAGGGGTGCGAGGCGTGTTGAACGGCTGTATCCTTTCTTTGCTGGGAATGTTCCTTTGCCTGATAAACGGAACGAGAGCCTTGCCGGAGTCGTCCGGCTTTTTTTGTGCCGTTTGATGGCGGGGAGTATTTGTGATCGGGGACCCAAGAAGGCCGGGGAAACTATCAGTTCCGGGCAAACGGGCAATGAAAATCGGTAGGCTAGAGCGTACTCACGTTGAAAAGGCTCTTCCGACTGCGGGAAGCAGGCGGTCGCTGGAAGGCATAAGTACAATGGATTTGCGCTGTTCAGTGCCGGAACGAGAGTGCCTTAAACTGTAAAAGTGTAACATATTAAAATGAATGGCTCTGTCATAAGCCGTGTCATCATTTTACATATAATTATTTGAAATTATTAAAAATATTTTTCCACAACTTAAAATATAATTAAATAATTTCAATATATTATATCTAACTCACGACACGCCCTAGCATGTGGTTGTTTCATCTCCACAGCACGGTAAAAATACGGCATTTTAGCCAGCTTTCCCATTGGCGGAATCCTTGGCTAAGGCATTTGGTTGGTTATTCCTTTGGAACTTCAAGGAAAAAAGCAGCAACCATTTTCTATGACACGGCCTCTTTTTTCTTGGCGAACTCCATGCCTGAAGCTTTTCATTGGTTCTTTATCTGGAATGGCTGTCACAATAAGCGGTTGATATTCACTTCTCGAAATTCCAAACAAAAAATGAATAGACGGCCCCAGCCACGATTTTTCCAATGAAAGCATTATGGAACCCACTACTCATTTAATATATTTAAATATATCAACAAAATCTCAACAAAAAAAATCCTTTGGAATTGGAATTTGAAGAAATGCGATAGCAACTGATTGCTGTGGACACGGCCTTTCAGAAAGGCTTTCCCTCCCTCATGTCCCCTTTTTTCAAAGCGCACCGTGAACCTGCCTCATCCTCTTGACGATTCGGCTGGCAAACTTATTTTTTTGGGGTTGGATCGCCGGGTGCGTCCCGGCCAAGATTTCGCAGGAGGATTCCCATGTCTGAACAAACCACCAATCATGAATTTCGTGCCGAAACCCGTAAGGTTCTGAATATCCTCACCCACTCCCTGTATTCCAACCGGGAGATTTTTTTGCGTGAGCTCATCTCCAACGCCTCGGACGCGCTGGACAAGCTGCGTTTCCTCCAGAGCCAGGCACAGCATGAGGCCATCCGTGATGCCGACTTGCCGCTCGAAATCCGGATTTCTTCGGACAAGGTGCAGAATTGCCTGACCATTACCGATACAGGCATCGGCATGACCCGCGACGAGATGATCGAAAACCTCGGCACCATCGCCCACTCAGGTTCGGAAGCCTTCCTCAAGGAGCACACCCAGACCGCCGAAGACGGTAAGGCAAACGATGCTTCCAACATCATCGGGCGCTTCGGCATCGGCTTCTACTCCGTGTTTATGGTCGCGGACAAGGTTGAAGTGACCTCTCTCTCCGCCACCGGCGACGGCCCCGCCTACCGTTGGACTTCCGACGGGACAGGCACCTTTACCGTGGAGGAAGCCCCGGATCAGGCCGACATCAAGCGCGGCACCACCATCCGGGCCTTCATCAAGGAAACGGACAAGGAATTTCTGGAGAAATACCGCATCGAAGGGATCATCCGCACACATTCAAGCTTCATCCCCTTCCCCATCCTTGTGGACGGCGAACGCGTGAACACGACGCCCGCCCTGTGGCGCGAGCCCAAGTTCTCCATCAAGAAGGAACAGTACGACGAATTTTACAAGTTCCTGACCTACGACCAGAAAGATCCGCTCGACGTGCTGCACCTGTCCGTGGACGCTCCGGTGCAGTTCAACGCCCTGCTGTTCGTTCCCGGCATCACCAAGGACTACTTCGGCGCATACCGTGAGCACTGGGGGCTGGATCTCTACGCCCGCCGCGTCCTCATCCAGCGTGAAAACAAGGAGCTCATCCCCGACTACCTCGCCTTCCTCAAAGGCGTGGTGGACACCGAGGATCTGCCCCTGAACATTTCCCGCGAAACGCTCCAGGAAAACATCGTCCTGCGCAAGATCTCGCAGACCATCAGCAAACAGATCCTGTCCCACCTCGAAAAGATGGCGAAGGACGACGCGGAAAAATACAACAGTTTCTGGAAGCTGCACGGCAAGGTCTTCAAGCTCGGCTACAGTGATTTCGTCAACCGCGACCGCATCACCCCGCTGCTGCGCTTCAACTCCTCCGCGATGGAAGACGCTGACGGCCTGACCTCGCTGGACGACTACATTTCCCGCGCCCGCGAAAGCCAGAAGGAAATCTGGTACGTCGCCGCGCCGAGCCGTGAAGCCGCCAAAGTCAACCCGCACAGCGAAGTGTTCCGCCGCAAGGGGCTTGAAGTGCTCTACCTGTATGAGCCCGTTGACGAGTTCGCGCTGGAAACGCTGGCGAAATACAAAGACTACACCTTCAAAGCCGTGGAACACGCCGACAGCGCCGTGCTCGACTCCTTCGCGGACACCGACGAACAGCCCAAGGCCGCGCCGCTGTCCAACGAGGACATGAACGAATTCGACAAGCTGCTTGAAACCATCCGCAAGGTGCTCGGTGAGCAGATCAAGGACGCCCGCGTATCCCACCGGCTTGCGGACAGCCCGGCCTGCCTCGTTTCCCCGGACGACGGCGTGACCTCCTCAATGGAACGCCTGATGCGCGTCATGCAGAAGGACGACTCCATCCCGCAGAAGATTTTTGAAATCAACCGCGATCATCCGCTGCTCCGCACCATGCTGAAAATCTCCAAGTCCGATCCCAGCGATCCGAGGCTTGCCGAAATGATCCAGAGCCTTTTCGACTCCACCCTGCTGCTCGACGGCTACATCAAAGACCCGCACGCCCTCGCCAGCCGCGCCACCAAGCTCCTTGAGCAGGCCAGCGCGTGGTATGCCGATGTGAAGAAATTGTAGGCGGTGGGTTCTCTTTTGGGGGAGGGGAGGAGGGACCTTTCTGAAGAAAGGCTTCCTCCTCCCCTCCCCCAAGCCCCCTCCCCTTCTCCTCCCAAGACTTTTTTATGCGGCAGCAGGTTCCGGCGCGGTACAACACAAAGGGCCGAACTGAAGCTGCCCCCCAATAAGCCTCGCCCCAAAGGGTGGGGCTTTTTCATATTAGGATGCTTTCCTGAAAAGGCTTAAAGAAAGACGCCGTTACTAAAGAAATAGGCTGTGTCATAGAAAATGGTCGATACCTTTTTCCTTGAAGTTCCAAAGGAATAACCAACAAAATGCCTTAGGCCGTGTCGTTAATTATATAATATATTGAAATTATTAAATATTTTTTTCAAATCATAAAAAGGTTATTTCAATAATTTCAAATAATTATATGTCAAATAACGACACAACCTAGGTATGGGTTCCTTCAAGGGGAAAACAGGAGAAAAAGGCTGTATTTTCACCATGCTGTGGTTATTTTATCTCCACAGTATGGTAACCATAGAGACTTTTTCTCATTTTTCCGTTGATGGACTCTATGGTTGGGCATTTTATTGATTATTCACTTGGAATTTTTGAAAAAAATAAGGCATCAACCATTTCCTGTGACACCGCCTCAAATAAAAGGGATGCGTTCCCTGCAAACCGCACCTTACCCCCGGCAATCCCCAACCCCGATGAGCCGCACACTCACGGAACAGGGATTCGATAAACCCGAACGTCTTGGGAGAGGGAGGGATGGGGGTTGGGGAAGGGAGGGAGAAGCCTTTCTTCAGAAAGGTTCTTCCTTCCCCAACTCACCGCCCTTGAAAAGCAGACTTGCCCTTTGTTGGGATTCCTTCCTGAAAAAACTTGAAGAAAGTCGCCTTTGCTGAGAAAATGAGAGGGATGCGCTTCCCTGCGAACCGCACCTTGCCCCCGCAATCCCCCAACCCCGATGAGCCGCACGCTCACGGAACAGGGATTCGATAAACCCGAACGTCTTGGGAGAGGGAGGGATGGGGGTTGGGGAAGGGAGGGAGAAGCCTTTCTTCAGAAAGGTTCTTCCTT